>NZ_DINY01000054.1:0-58869 GCF_002426075.1 Empedobacter sp. UBA5528
TTGGTTTTGTCATAGAAATCAGAATGATGATTTGTAGACGCTATATTTGCCAAACGTTTGTCCATTTCTGGATGTGTCGACCATAAATCTTCAAATTGTAGTAAAGAATGATTTTGATTAAATTCATTAATTCCAACAATAGCTAAATTATTTTCTAAAAAAAGTTCGTAATCATCGATATAAAAGTCAACTAATTGATTCATGTTTTGATAAATATTAGTCGAAAACTTTTTATCATCTTGTAAATTTGTATAAAAATTAGCTAATTCTTGGTAAACAAATTGATACAATTCTATTCTCAATAATGGTTTGCTCATCGTCTCAATTCCCACAACATTTGTTGCAATTTGATCAGCATGAAATTCCATTTCTCGACTTAATTTTAGATAATTGAATTCTAATTTTTTGTGAATTATTTTCAAAATAGATTCAATCATTTTATTGTAAGCAACAGCGCCCATTGAAATAAAACCAACAATTCCATTAATTTGGCCTAAATTATCAACATCAAATTTTAAGGTTTGATTACTGTATAAAATATCTTCCATAATTTTGGTCGCATTTCCAACATGGCTACCAATTGTCATTGATTTTTGAGAAAAATGCCCAAATTCGTGCGCAATAATTCCTTTTAACTCATTTTGAGAAATACCATGAAGCAAACCAACGCCAATGGATAAGTTTTTTCTTGTTGGAAAAACTAAACTTTGCAAATTGTTCGAATAGGAAACATATGCATTTACATCATCAATAATAAATACTTTTTTGGGATGTTTTGTGCCAACTTTATCTGCGGTTGCTTTTATTAATTTGAATAATTCTGGTTGATCCGTTTCAAAAATTTCAATTCCATTTGTAGCTGTTTTTTTGAAAATATTTAGAATAAATTTAATATTATAGTAAACGATTAAACCTCCTAAAGCCAACAGTCCCAAACCTAAAAAAATGGTAATCCACATTGGTTTAGCAATGACGATAGCGATTCCTCCACAAACACAAATTATGAAAATGATGATGCTCAAAATTGTAGAAAAGAAGAGAGTAATCAAGAAAAGAGCAATCCATACTGCCGATTTTTTTTGCGCCTTTTTGTACGTTTCGGAAACGTTTATTTTAAAAGAATTCATAGTGTTAATTAAAGTTTCGAATATAAAAAAACCTGATGAAATTTCATCAGGTTTTTTCTATATCATTTTATTGTTGATTATTTATTAAACTCTTGTGCAGTTTTACGAATAATCGCTAAACATTCGTGTAATTGTTCTTCGTTCATCACTAAAGGAGGAGCGAAACGAATGATGTTTCCGTGTGTAGGTTTGGCTAATAATCCGTTGTCTTTCATTGCAACACAGAAATTCCATGCTGTTTCAGATTCTGGTGTATCGTTGATTAAAATTGCATTTAATAAACCTTTTCCACGAACTGATTTGAATAATGGAAATTCTTCAGCCATTTTCGTGATTTCTGTTCTAAAAATTTGTCCTAATTTTTCAGAATTTTCAGCTAATTTTTCGTCCAAAACAACTTGCAAAGCTTCTGTAGCAACAGCCGCAGCTAATGGATTACCTCCATAAGTAGAACCGTGTTGTCCTGGTTTGATGACATTCATTATTTCATCATTTGCTAAAACTGCAGATACTGGATAAGCTCCACCTGAAACGGCTTTACCTAAGATTAAAACATCAGCATCAATATTTTCGTGATCGATTGCTAACATTTTTCCTGTACGTGCGATTCCTGTTTGAATTTCGTCCGCGATAAATAAAACATTATGTTGTTTACATAATTCTTCACAAGCTTTCAAATATCCTTCAGAAGGTACATTAACACCAGCTTCTCCTTGAATTGGTTCTACTAAGAATCCACAAATTTTATCTGCTTTTTCTTCTAAAATTTGTTTCAAAGCTTCAACATCATTGTATTCTACAGCTTCGAAACCACTTGTGTAAGGATTGAAATTTTTACGTGCATCTTCATCATTCGAGAAAGAAATAATAGTAGTTGTACGACCATGGAAATTGTCTTTACATACTACAATAATCGCTTCACCAGTTGGAATTCCTTTCTTTTCGTAACCCCATTTACGAGCAATTTTTAGCGCTGTTTCTACAGCTTCTGCACCCGTATTCATTGGCAATACTTTATCGAAACCGAATAATTCTGTGATAAATTTTTCGTATTTTCCTAATTCCGCATTATAAAAAGCACGAGAAGTTAACGTTAATTTTTCGGCTTGATCTTTCAACGCTTTAATAATTCTAGGATGACAGTGACCTTGATTAACAGCTGAATAAGCTGATAAAAAGTCGAAATATTTTTTTCCATCAACATCCCAAACGTAAACACCTTCACCTTTTTCCAATACAACTGGAAGTGGGTGATAGTTATGCGCTCCGTATTTTTCTTCTAATGCAATTAATTCTGCTGATTTTTCCATGTAATGATTTGTTTTTGTTTGTTCGTAATATTTTATAAAAAAACCGACAAATAATGGTCGGTTCTATTTCGTTTCTAAATTTTTCTCAATTAATTGAATATCTTTTCCAAAGAATTTTTTTGCCACTTTTATAATATTATCTGTATTGTCAGAAATATAAAATGTATAGTTTGCAACAGTATCTTTCGCAGCCAATTTTCCTTCTTTTGCCAATTGATAAATTACTTGATTCACGACAATTAAAGGTGAATTTACGATATCAACTTTTCCTTCAAATACTTGATTGATTTCTTTTTCCAGATGTGTATAATGCGTACATCCTAAAATAATCGAATCAATTCCTTCTAATTTTTTGTTCAATAAATACGTTTCTAAAACTGCTTTAGAAATCGTAGAATTTGTAAAACCCTCTTCGATAACAGGTACTAAGAGAGGAGTAGCCATTTCAATAACCGTAATATGTTTATTTCGACGACGAATTGCTTTCTTGTACGCGCCCGAATTTACAGTTGCTTTTGTTGCAATAACACCTATCTTTTCTCTTAATTCGAACGAAACTTTCTCCGCAACAGGCGAAATAACATCGATAACAGGAACATCTTTTCCAGCAGCTTCTCTAATTTCTTTCAACGAATTAGCGGTTGCAGAATTACATGCAACTAAAATCGCTTTACAATTATTGTCTATTAAAAAATTAGTAATGTCTACCGAAAATTGTGTAATCGCTTCTTTCGATTTTTCTCCATAAGGCAAATTTTGAGTATCGCCAAAATAGATCAAACTTTCGTTTGGTAGCAGACGTTTTATTTCTTTTGCAAACGTCAAACCACCAACTCCAGAGTCGAAAACACCAATTGGTCTGTTATCATTCATATCGCAAATTTAACAAATTAATTGATGTAAAATAATCTAGAAGCAATTCCGTCTGCGAAAAATTTTGCTTCGGGTTTCAAAATAATTTTATTTTCTTTCTTTTCGACTAAATTTTCGTTGATTAATTGATTGAGTTCTTGATGAAAAGAATTAACTAAAGGTTGAGAAAATTCTGAATTAATTCGATTTAAATCTATTCCATAAATTGTTCTCAATCCTATCATTATCATTTCATTAAATTTTTCTACTTCATTTAAAACTTCAATTTCTTGAGGTAGATTATTTTCGTTGATAGCTTGTATGTATTTAGAATTATTTGCAATGTTCCAAGCACGAGTTTTTCCGTTATAAGAATGCGCAGAAGGTCCAATTCCTAAATAATGAATTCCTTTCCAATAATTAGAATTGTGTAAAGAAAAATACTCTTCTTTTCCGAAATTGGAGATTTCATATTGAATAAAATCATTCGAAGTTAAAGTGTCAACTAAAAGTTGAAATTGTTCGTTTTGACGATCTTCATCAACCGGTTTTGTGATTCCTTTTTTGATTTGATGATCTAAAATTGTTTTTTCTTCGACTGTTAACGCATAAGAAGAAATATGTGGAACATTCAGCTCAATTGCTTTTTGCAAATTTTGCTTCCACATTTCGTTGGTTGTGGTCGTAGAACCATAAATCAAATCAATAGTGATATTTTCGAAACCAAAATCTTGCGCCAATTTTATCGAAGTTTCAGCTTCTTGTGCATTATGTGCGCGATTCATTAATTTCAAATCTTCTTCAAAAAATGATTGAACACCAATCGAAAAACGATTAATCGGAGTTGATTTTAAGAAGTTAAGTTTTTCTTTATTCAAATCATCAGGATTCGCTTCTAGTGTAATTTCCTTTAAATTTTTGGTCGAATAATTTTTATAAATCGTTTCGAAAATACTTTCTAATTCAATTTCGGATAGGATAGAAGGTGTTCCTCCTCCAAAATAAATCGTTTCTATAGGTGTTGAAATTTCATCTTTTCTGATCTCAAGTTCTTTATTAATTGCTTGAATTAAATTTGATTTATGTTGAAGATTTGTCGAAAAATGAAAGTCGCAATAGCTGCATTTTTGTTTACAAAACGGGATATGAATATAAATTCCTGCCAAAATATTATGATTTGAAGCAAAATTATAATGAAATTATAGGCTAAAAAAATTGTTATAAAAAAAAACTAAAAATTAATATTGGTTTTGTAAATAAATCTTATATCTTTATCAACGAAAATAAAATACTATGAATAAAGGAACTGTAAAATTCTTTAATGAAGAAAAAGGATACGGATTTATTAAAGATGACGAATCAGGAAAAGAGTACTTCGTACACGTTTCTGGTTTAACAGACAAAGTAGCTCAAAACGATAAAGTATCTTTTGACTTAGAACAAGGAAAAAAAGGCATCAACGCCGTTAATGTGAAAGTAATCTAATTAATATATTATCTCAACATATTTCTTGTAAGCGACCTATTTAGGTCGCTTTTTTTATTTTTTGATTTCGTCGCTATTTTGATAAAACTCTGCATCACGAAGCAATTCATTCACGAAATGATACAATCTTCCTAGCTGATATTTTGCTAAATAATGACCATATAAACTCGCTAAATAGGTTGCTAAAGCAATCAATAATGCAATAGGAATACTCCAAATCCATACACTATTTCCTTGTACAATATATTCGGAAATCGCATAAGAGCCTAAGGTGATAAAAATAGCTCCGCTTAAACCATACAAAAACGCGAAAAATGTCCAAACATTAGCAGGCGGACCAATAATTCCTCTTACAGCCAAATAGTCAGGATGATCATCGTCATCTTCAATTCTGATTTGTAGTTGCGGATGCCAATATTTATCCTTGTCTTTGCGGACACGAATCATCGCAACTTCTTGATTGGCATAACCTCCGTATTCAGTAGAATTTGTTTCAAGGTGTTTTTTGATTAAATCAATAAATTCTTGTTTTGATAAATGCGTAAAAACCTTAAAACGTGGTCGGCTTAAAAGAGACTTAATTGGAACTTTTTGGTTCATATTCTATTACTTTCTTTAAATTTACAATAAATGTTTAGATTATGACAAAAATCATTTCTGATACTTATGAGAAAATTTATGAAATAGTTCGTCAAATTCCCGAAGGACGTGTTTCTACTTATGGATTGATTGCAAAATATATAGGTGGAAAATTTTCTGCGCGCGTGGTTGGTTATGCGATGAATCATGCACATAATCGAGAAGATGTCCCTGCTCATCGTGTTGTAAACAGAAATGGTTTGTTAACTGGAAAACATCACTTTAATCCTTTGAGTTTGATGCAACAATTATTAGAAAATGAAGGTGTGGAGATTATAAATGATAAAGTGGTTAATTTTAAAGAAATTGTATGGAATCCGAACGAATCTCATTAAAATCTGTAACAAAATTTACTTTCTTCTTACTAATTTTACAAATCAAATGATATAGAAAATGGAATTTTTATTGCAAGCTCAAGGCTTAACAAGAAAATATAAAGATAAAGTTGCGCTTAATAATTTTAGTATCAATATTCCACAAGGTTCTATTTATGGACTTTTGGGACCAAATGGTGCTGGAAAAACGACTTTTATTCGTATTGTCAATCAAATTACAGCGCCAGATAGCGGGACAATTTTGTTGAATGGAGAACCTTTGACGAAAAAATCAATCGGTCAAGTTGGTTATATGCCAGAAGAACGTGGTTTGTACAAGAATATGAAGGTTGGAGAACAGGCACTGTATTTTGCAAAACTGAAAGGTCTTTCTTCTGCGGAAGCTAAAAAACGTACCGAATATTGGTTCGAGAAACTTGATATGATGTCTTGGTGGAACAAGAAATTGAGCGAGTTGTCGAAAGGAATGGGACAAAAAGTTCAGTTTGTGATTACAGTTATTCACAATCCTTCTTTGCTGATTTTTGATGAACCTTTTAGTGGTTTTGATCCTGTAAATGCACAAATTATTGCGAATGAAATTCTTGAATTAAGAGATAAAGGAACGACAATTATTTTTTCGACGCATCGTATGGAATCTGTAGAGGAAATGTGTGATCATGTTGCTTTGATTAATCAATCGAATAAAGTATTAGATGGAACAATTGAAGAAGTTAGAAATCAATTTAAGACAGGGAAATTTTCGATTCAATTGAATGAAATTCCCGCTGATTCTCTTCAAAATTTAGCGAATGAATTTGAGATTTCGGATGTACGAAACGTTAATCAACGAACTGAATTTAATTTGTTGTACAATAAAGAAACACCAACCAATGTGATTTTAGATAAATTGATGCAAGTGGGGCAAGTTCATCAATTCAAAGAAATTATTCCTTCGATGAATGATGTGTTTTTGGAAGCCGTCAAACAAAGTTCAATTCCTAATCTTTAAGCTAATTTTCAAATGAAAAATATATTTTTAGTTGCACAACGCGAGTTCTTTTCTCAAGTAAAAAACAAAGCGTTTATTGTTATGACTTTTCTTTCGCCTTTGTTGATTGTTGGAGCAGGAGCGGTGATTTTCTTTTTGAGTTCTGCAAATAATTCCGAAGTGAAAAACATTGCAATTGTAGATGAAAGTACAGAGTTTGTAACCTCGTTTAAATCGACTAAACAAATGATGTTCAGTATTTACACGCCTCAAGAATTGCAATCAATCAAAGATACACTGAAAGGAAGCGAATATTTGAATGCGATTCTTCATATTCCGAAAAATACAGATGGAAATTATGATAATATTGAGAAAAATACTGAATTAATCACAAATGGAAATCTTGGAATTACTGATCGTGAAAAACTTTCGAGAACGATTAGTGATAAAATAGTAAAAGAAAAACAGGCAAAATCTGGTATTGACAAAGCGGCTTTAGAAGCTTCTAAGGCACGTGTTAACCTGAATGTTTTTAACGTTACAGACGGAAAAGAAGATAAAGGAATGGAGTTGAAAATCGGATTATCGATGTTTTTAACTTACATTATTTTCATGTTTGTGATGATTTATGGTGTAAAAGTAATGCGTTCTGTGGTTGAAGAAAAAAATAATCGTGTTGTCGAAATTATCATTTCTTCTGTAAAACCTTTCGAATTAATGATGGGTAAAATCTTAGGAACGACAATGGTTGCAGTCACGCAATTTGCAATATGGATTGGAATGACAATGGGGTTATTGATTTTATTTCCAACAATTGCTGCTTCAAGAATGGATATGTCGCAACAAATGATGAATCAAGCACAATTAGCCGAGACTAATCCAGATATGATGCAAAAAGTAACAGAAATTAGCGAAGTATTGTTAACGTTTAATTATCCGTTAATCATTTTTGCTTTTATTTCTTATTTTATCTTAGGATATTTGTTCTACAGCTCTGTTTTCGCGGCAATTGGTTCTGCGGTTGACAATGATACAGATACGCAACAATTTACATATTTTCCTTTAGTTCCGATGATGATTGGACTTTACGGAAGTATGACAACTTTCGAAAATCCTGATGGTCCAGTTGCTTTTTGGTTATCAATGATTCCATTGACTTCTCCCATCTCAATGATTACTCGAATTCCGTTCGATGTTCCGATTTGGCAATTAGCTTTATCCTTATTTTTGCTGTTAATCAGTACAATATTTATGGTTTATATTGCTGGAAAAATCTATAGAATTGGGATTTTAATTTATGGTAAAAAACCAACTGTGAAAGAAATGATTAAATGGGTTTCTTATAAAAACTAATTTTACACAACTTATAAAACTAAAAAAAGAGCTTGATTTATCAAGCTCTTTTTTTAATCGTCTATCGTATCTTTTTTGATGATTTTCGTATTATTTGGTACTTTTCCGTATAAAAAGTCGAGGTATATTTTACTGTAAGAATTAAATAATTGAAGTAATTTGAAATAATTTACATCATTCAATTCTATTTTAGATTCGGTATTTGTTAATGCATTTTCAATGAAATCTCTGATTTTGAATTTCGGAATTTTTAAATCATTTGTGAAATAATCTTCACCAAAATAATTCTTAATTTTTGTAATTTTATCGTATTTATCTTCATAATCAAGCAATGCTTTTCGTTGTTTGGCTTTACCAGAAAAAACATCATAAATACGCCCAATATCCAATCTCGTCAACGTAATATCTCCACTCAAAAATCCAGCTTTCAACGAAGATGTGTCTTTTATAGGTTTGATATCAGGATTAACACCAAGACTTTTATAAAGTTTTGTTACAACATCAGCTTTTTTTCCATTTTTGACATCTTTTTCAAGAATTCCTGTCAATTTTTGACCAATATATGCGGTATTCAATTGAATTGTCTGTACAGCTAAATGCACTACAATTGTTTGTTTATTGAACAAATTTGGTCTTAAGATAATTAGTCGATTTTCGTACCAATCAGATTGTATTTTTAGCGTGTCATTTACTTTTGCTTGAATAAGAAAAGTTCCTGTAAAATTAGAAATTGTTGTATGATTTGTTCTCAGATTTGTAACGTAAACTCCTTCTGCTGTATCGTCAGAATCATCAATGATAATGTTTCCCTGAATCCATTTTTCTTGTGCGAAAATAAAATTCGACAACAGCAATATTAGAATGGTAAATAGTGATTTCAATTGTTCGTGATTATACGTTTAATTATTTGTACGAAGATAAGTCTTAATAAATTAGCATCAATTTTGTTAACGTTTATTGGCTAAATTTTAAAAATCTATTAAGAATTATTGATTTTTGTTTTGATTTAATTCATTCAAATAATCTTTCGCATAAGATTCTAAATCAATCATTATCGTACCAAATTGTCTGCTCAAAACTTTTTCTTGAAGCGGATAACGCGCATTAACATAATATAAAAATTCTTCTATTTTATATTCAGGAATTTGTAATTGATTTGTATAAAAATCTGTAGGATAATAATGTTTAACTTCTTGAACGAGAGAAAGTTTTGTTTCGTAATTACGTACACGACGTTGCTCACGATAAAATCCATTCATATGACCAATCAATCGAACAGGATTTAAAACATCCATTGGCTTGAATTTTGCAATATCTCTTTTAGGTTCTAAATCTCGTAAACGTTGATCAAGTCCCATTTTATCGTACAAATCTGTTTTATTATCCTTGTGATATTTAGGTTGTAAAGGGCCTTTACCAATTGTAGCACCACTCAATTCAATTGTTTCAATATCCAAATGTGCTTGTAAAAAACCTTTGTTGTAAATATTTTGATTGACTACAATTTTTCTTGGAATCAAAAAATCTGCTTCAAACAAAATTGTATCGCCAACATTTGCTTGGATAGAATAATAACCCGAAGAGCTTGTACATGTCTTACTTTCTGACGTCAGATTTTCTATACGAGCACCAGAAACTGAGGAAATATAATCGTTTCCTTCGTCTACAACCACAGAACCAGTAATCAACTTATTTTGTGCAAAGCTGATGAATGGAAATATAAATAGTGTGTATGTTAACCAATATCGCATGTTAGATTTAACCTTTTATTTTTTGTTTCATTTTCGACCAACGATAATTTCGGATGAATTTTTCTTGATCTCGATTTACCATTTTTTTTGTACCATTAATTTTAGCTTCAAAAAAACCTTTCAAATAATACAAAATATATGTGGGTTTCTTTTTACGTAAAGCCAATTTTGTGCCAGCAATTAATGTAATCCAAAATCCATAACCTAATGCATAATAAGCCGCACCTTGTTTGTAAAGCGCCGATTTATTGTAACTCGCGCCAGTTGGTTTTAGATGTTTGATGTGTAAAGATTCGTCTGTAACAACTTTCCAACCATAATATTTACACAACAATTCGTCTACTGTATCCCAACCCATATGTGCGCGTAATCCACCAATTTTTTCGTAACAATTTTTTCTATACGCCTTAAATGCGCCACGAATATGGTCTTTATCTGTCAGATTTTCAAGAATCCATTTTCCGTCCTTATCAATATACGCAAAACCACCAACCATTGCAATATCTTCCTCATGATTAAAATGAGTTAAAATAGTCTCAAAATAATTGAAAGGAATATCTAAATCAGCATCCAATTTAACAATAATATCATAATTAGGATCAATGATTTCGTAACCTTTCAAGAAAGCTTGTATCACTTTGCTTCCTGGCTGATGTTCACCTTTTGATAAGATATTTCTTAATTTGATGAACGGATATTTAGCTGTAAATTCTTCTACAATTTGTTGTGTTTTATCGGTTGAATGATCATTTACAACAATCACTTCATATGGTAAAACAGTTTGATTAACGAGAGAATTTAGCGTAATCGCAATAAAATCTTCTTCGTTATGTGCAGGTATAACAATAGAGTATTTAGTAAGTAAAGTCTTTTTTTCGTTCTGCGTAGACAGCATAATATCTTGGTGTAATTCTTCTTAATAAGGGTCTTATTCCCAGTTTGTTTGATGGATGCGTCCATTTGTGACGATGTATTACATTCCATCCAGCTTTTTCCATTAACATGTCAAATTGCCAATCTTCAAATTCGTGATAATGTACATCTCGCGCATCATTTTGATTACGATAAGCAGGCGAAAACCACAAACGCATCGGAATTGAAGCTAATAATTTATCTCCAGGCAAATTTCTTAGCACTTCCATTGGATTTACCAAATGTTCTAAAATTTCTAAAGCCGTTACAAAGTTAGCATCATAATTTTGCAAATCCTTATAATAATAGTCCAAATCGTCGCCATTTGTATTTTTTACATCAAAACCATTTTCCAACATCACATCTGTAAAAGGATTTTTGATTCCTAAATCAAGAATTTTATCAGTAGGTTGAGCAAATTGTTTCAGCAAAGCTAAGGTTTCATTGTATCTTTTTTGTGGATATATTTTGTACATTGTGTTAGTTGTTTTCGGATGATAAATTTAATCATCTATTTTAATATTGCTCGTTTCTATTTTAAATTTTTTTATTGCAAATTTGCCAGATGAAAACGATTGGATATTATCGATTACGAAACAAAAATAAAGTAGAAGGTTTTGCGAAGGAGATAGATGGAGTGACCTATTTTAAAGGTTATAACGAGTTTTCTTGGCACGAAAATGCTTTACAATTTGATACCATAGATATTGGAATAGATATATTGGATAAACGAAATCGACGATTATTTACCAATGATATTGTGTTGTATAAAGTCTCTAAAAAACCATTCTTGCGTACAGGTTTTGTCGTTTACGAACCAAAACTGAAAGAATTTGGAATCGTAGATCAACAAAGTTTTCATTTTACACCTTTCTATGTTGAAGGTTTGTGTTTATTCGATCATGATAAACTCGAAGTAATTTCTCATTTATTTACGAAGAAAGAGGTTTCTAAGTAAGTTTAACGAGATTTTTCCATTAATTAAATTTGAAAGAAAGCAAAATTGACTGTACATTTGGGTCGTGAAACTATGGGCAACTAAAATTTTAATTTTTTTATATATAACAACTTCAACTCAATTGTGTCAGTTATATAAATTGCCTGTGTTTATTTCTCATTTTATTGAACATGATAAAGGAGGAGACTTTTTGGATGAAATGAAAACTTTTTTAGTTCATCATTATGGTGGACATGAGGTTGATGCGGATTGGGAAACTGACCAAAAATTACCTTTCATGAAAGTTGAGTTTGTTCATATCGACTTTTTTTTCTCTCCCATAAAACTCTTTGATGTTTTACACTTAGATAAAGAAATTTCTACGACTTCAATCAAAACATTTGATGAAGATTTCTTATATACTCATTATTTAGATTCTATTTGGCAACCGCCAAAACAAGCGTGATTTTTTTAGATTTTACGATAGATTGATTCTTTCAATTTATCCAATTTCAGCTATTTACAACTTGTATTTAGCACATTTTTAATCTATACAATTTTACGATGTTAAATAAAATTATTGATTTTTCAATCAAGAATAAATTTATCGTGGGTTTGTTTACGTTGGCTTTGTTGATATTTGGTATTTACGATGCGACAAAATTACCCATTGATGCACAACCTGATATTACATCTAATCAGGTTCAAATTATCACTGTAGCGCCTTCTTTTAGTGCAGAAGATATTGAGCGTTTAGTGACTTTTCCTATCGAACAAGCTAATTCTAATATTGGTGGGATTACCGAAATTCGTAGTTTTTCTCGTTTTGGATTATCATTGGTAACCATTGTTTTTGATGACAATACAGATGTTTATTGGGCGCGACAACAAGTAAGTGAACGATTGATTCAGGTTCAAAATGAGATTCCCGAAGGTATTGGAGAACCACAACTTGGTCCAATTTCGACAGGTTTGGGCGAAATCTATCAATATGTTGTTCGTCCCGCCGAAGGTTACGAAGATCAATATGATGAAACTGAATTAAGAACAATTCAAGACTGGATTGTTCGTCGTCAACTTTTAGGCGTTCCTGGTGTGGCAGATGTGAGTAGTTTCGGAGGAAAATTGAAGCAATACGAAATTGCAATTGATCCGCAACGTTTACAATCTTTTAGTCTGACAATTAATGATTTATTTGATGCACTGAGTGAGAATAATCAAAATACAGGTGGAGCTTATATCGAAAAAGGTCCTACTTCTTTATTCATCCGTTCTGAAGGTTTAATTGGTAACATCGAAGATATCGAAAATATTTTGGTCAAACGTTCGCAAAGTGGAACACCTATTTTATTGAGAGATGTTGCAGACGTAAAAACTGGCTTTGCTACGCGCTATGGTGCAATGACATATAACGATACAGGTGAAGTTTCTGGTGCAATTGTTATGATGTTGAAAGGAGCAAATAGTAACGAAGTGGTTAAGAATGTACAACAACGTATCGAAGAAATCAAAAAGACATTACCTGATGGAGTTGTTATTGAACCTTTCTTAGACCGTAAAAAAATGGTTGACAATACTATTCATACGGTTGAAACGAATTTACTTGAAGGAGCCTTAATCGTTGTCTTTATTTTGGTACTTTTCTTAGGTAATTTACGTGCTGGTTTTATTGTAGCTTCTGTCATTCCTCTGGCCTTATTATTCGCGATTATTATGATGAATATTTTTGGTGTAGGTGGAAACTTGATGAGTTTAGGCGCATTAGATTTTGGATTGATTGTCGATGGTGCTGTGATTATTGTAGAAGCGGCGATGCATCAGTTAGCACACAACAAAAAATTTGGGTTGAAGAATAAATTAACGCAAACTGAAATGGATCAAACAGTTGGTTCTTCAGCTAAAAAAATGGTGAATTCGGCTGTTTTTGGTCAAATTATTATTCTAATCGTTTATTTACCAATTTTTACTTTACAAGGAATAGAAGGAAAGATGTTCAAACCAATGGCGCAAACAGTTGCTTTTGCTCTGATTGGTGCATTTATTCTTTCGTTGACTTATGTTCCGATGATGACTACTTTATTCTTAAGTAAAAAGAAGAAAGTCAAACCAAATTTATCGGATCGTGTAATGGCTAAAATTGAGATTTTCCATCAGAAATATTTAATCAAAGCCTTAAAAGTTCGTACTATTATTCTAGCTGTTGTACTTTCACTTTTCACTATTGCTGTTTTTGTGATGTCTCGTTTAGGTGGAGAATTTATTCCTGCCTTAGAAGAAGGAGATTTTGCTGTAGAAGCGCGTATTTTACCAGGAAGTAATATTACGACAACAATAGAATACACAAATAAGGCAGCTAAAATACTGAAAGATCGTTTCCCTGAAGTTGAAATGGTTGTCACGAAAATTGGGAGTGGAGAGATTCCTACCGAGCCAATGCCAATGGATGCAGGAGATATGATTATTGTTTTGAAACCTAAAAAAGAATGGACTTCTGCCACAACTTTTCCAGAATTATCGGATAAAATGAGTAAAGCTTTGGAAGATGTTCCAGGACTTTCAACGGGATTTCAATTTCCTGTTCAGATGCGTTTTAATGAATTAATGACAGGAGCACGACAAGATGTGGTGGTGAAAATATTTGGTGAAAATTTAGATAGTTTAGCCAATAATGCAGAGAAATTAGGAAAAATAATCAATACTGTAAAAGGAGCGCAAGATTTGTATATCGAACCAATTAATGGAATTCCACAAGTTGTGATTGAATTTGATCGTGCTTTATTAGCGCAATATGGATTGAGTATTGGAGAAGCAAATCGAATTATTAATATGGCTTTTGCAGGACAATCTACTGGAATGGTTTTCGAAGGTGAAAAACGTTTTGATATGGTGGTTCGTTTAGCAGAAGACAAACGCGAGAATATCGAAGATATTCGAAATTTATTGATTCCTACTGCTTCTGGAATTCAGATTCCATTGAATCAATTAGCAAAAGTAGATTATAAAAATACGCCAAATCAAATTCAGCGCGAAGATGCAAAACGTAGAATTGTTGTTGGATTTAACGTAAAAGGACGCGACATAGAAAGTGTTGTACAAGAATTACAACAAAAAGTTGATGCTCAAATAAAACTTCCTACAGGTTATTATACAACCTATGGTGGAGCTTTCGAAAATTTGAATCATGCTAAAGCTCGTTTAGGTATCGCTGTTCCAGTCGCCTTGGTTTTGATTTTTGTCTTGTTATTTTTTGCATTCAAATCAATCAAAGAAAGTTTATTAATTTATACAGCCATTCCGCTTTCTTCAATCGGTGGAATACTATTCTTAGCTGCGCGAGATATGCCTTTTAGTATTAGTGCTGGAGTTGGATTTATCGCACTTTTTGGAATTGCCGTTCTAAACGGAATTGTATTAATATCAGAATACAATCGTCTACGTGATAACGGAATTAAAAATACAACTCGAATTGTTATTATGGGAACACGAACTCGTCTTCGTCCCGTTCTAATGACAGCTGCCGTAGCCTCTTTAGGTTTCTTACCAATGGCTCTTAGTAATGGTTCGGGCGCAGAAGTTCAACGTCCATTAGCAACTGTTGTTATTGGAGGATTAATGGGCGCGACTTTCCTTACTTTATTTGTTTTACCAATTTTATATGTTATGTTCGAAAATATTCATTTTAAAAAGAAATCAACTCGTCATAAATCAATTCCTACAGCTATTTTATTAGTTCTAGCTTTGTTTGGAACAACTGCTAATGCGCAAGAACGTATGAGTTTTGATGAAGTTGTCAAGTTAGCTGACGCGAATAACCTCGAAATTAAACAAGCAGAATTGACCACTGTTTATCACGAGAAAAATGTGTTTGCCAATCGTTCGCTTTCACCTTTAGATATAGCTGCGGAATTTGGACAAGTGAATTCAGGTGAATTTGATAACAAGTTTACTATTTCGCAATCGTTTCAATTTCCTGTGGTTTTTAAACGTCAAAAAGCTTTGAACGAACAAATGATCAGTACTTCTAAAGCAAATGAACAATTGACGAAAGTTGAAATTAAACAACGATTAGCTAATCTGTATGTCAATATGCAAAATACAGAATATCAACAAGATTTATTGAAAGAAAATGAATTGATTTACCAAGAGTTTTTGAAGAAAGCAAATTTACGTTTGAAGAAAGGTGAATCAAACCGAAGTGAGGTTTCTACAGCTATTATTCAATTGAAATCGATTCAAAATCAATTGAGATTAGTTGAGAATGAATTAGAAAATGAATCAAGACAAATTCAATTTTTAACCAATTCATCATTCAAAATTTATCCAACAAAAGATGGTGTAAATTGGAATGAAATTGCAGGATTATCTGTTTCAGGTACACACCCAATGTTAAAATTAGCTGAAGAAAATATTCAGACTTCTACTTTAGAAACTGAAATAGAAAAATCAAAGAAAATTCCAGTTTTAACAGTTGGATATTCAAATCAAAGCTTTTCTGATTTGGATCAAAATCGATACAATTCTTTTCAAGTAGGAGTTGGCTTACCTTTATTTAATAGAGGAATTAATTCGTCAATTGAAGCCTCAAAAGTTAAAACTGATCTTGCAAAACAAGCGTATACTTTACAACAATCGAAGTTGCAACAAGATTTTGATGTTTTAAAAAATAAAGTAAACTCTTACGAAGAAATAGTAGGAGATTTTGAGCAAACTCAACTTCCTGCTGCGAATGATTTACAAAAAACAATTAATCGTCAATTACTAGAAGGAGAGATTAATTTTTTGGATTGGGTGATTCTGAATAATCAAATCATCGAAGTGAAAACAAAGTTTCTAGAAGCAAAGAATCTACGTAATCAGGCTTATGCCGCAATGACTTTTTATACTGCACAATAATATGAAAAAATATATCTTAATGCTTTGTACATCTTTTGTTGTGATGAGTTGTAACAAAGAAGAAACAAAACCTGAAGTAGAGCAAAAAGCAACTATTTCTACTTCAATTTTAAAGTTGACAGATGCTCAATTAAAGAATTTTGAAATTGATACAACCTCTTTACGTCATCAGAATTTACCTACAACTATTCGGCTAAATGCAAAGACGGCAGTAACCCCAGAAAATACTATTTCTATCACCAATGCCTTTGGTGGTTATGTGAAACGAATTGCACTAATTCCAGGAAATTATGTCAATAAAGGACAAGTTTTGGTGGTTTTAGAAGATCCGCAGTATATCCAAATGCAAGAAGATTATCTCACAACAAAAGCTTTGTTAGAGCAGGCTAGTGCAGATTATGTTCGTCAAAAGGATTTGAATGCAGAGCAAGCAGCAAGTGACAAAGTGATGCAACAAGCGAAAGCAACACGTCAATCGTTGATGGTAAAGAAAAGTTCCTTGGAACAGAAACTAAGATTAATGAATATCAATCCTTCCTCAGTTTCGTTGAGTAATATCCGACGTACCATCAATGTTTATGCACCGATTAGCGGAATGGTGAGTCAGGTTTTTGCGAATACAGGACAATATATTTCGCCAGCAGATGCGATGTTAGAAATTATTAATCCAGATCGTTCTTTGTTGAATGTAAAAGTATTTGAAAAGGATCTGAGTAACATTCAGATTGGTCAATTTTTGAAAGCTTATACCAATGCAAAACCAGATCAAAAGTTAGATGCGCAAATCACCTCAATTTCAAATCAAGTGAATGAAGATGGAACGGTTGATGTTTTTGCACGAATTACGAATGCGAATGGTACGCGATTAACAGCGAATATGTATTTCAATATCGAATTGCAAGTGAATTCGCTTGACGCGAATGTTTTACCAGAAGAAGCTGTAATTCAGTTTGAAGGAAAAGACTATGTGTTCGAAAGACAAACTAAAAATCAGTTTCGATTAGTTCTTGTAGAAATAGGAGGTTCTGCGAATAAAATGATTGAAATAAAATCTCCTCAAAATTCAGGAAAAGTCTATGTTTCGAAAGGAGCATATAATCTTTTGACTGCGATGAAAAATAGTGGAGAAGGAGATTAGACTTCGAATTATTGAATATAAAAAACGAGCAATTTATTGCTCGTTTTTTATTGAATTTTGTTCTTTTTAAATTAAAATCCAATTAGAAAATTTGCTATATTCATCTCATCTTGATCAATTTCATTAATTTTGGAAAAATGGAAAGTATATGCAAATTTTAGTAATCGAAGATGATAAGCGAATTAGCGATTTTTTAATCAAAGGATTAGAAGAAAATGGACATTTGGTTACGCTTTGTAAAGATGCGGAAACTGTTTTAGATGAATTTCTTACGATTCAGTTTGATTTGATTATTTGTGACATTATGTTACCAAAAATGGATGGAATTCAGCTTGTACAGACACTTCGTTACAAAAAAATATTCACTCCAATTTTGATGTTAAGTGCATTAAATACAGTTCAAGATAAAGTTTCGGCTTTGGACTATGGTGCAGATGATTACATTACAAAACCATTTCATTTCGACGAATTATTATCGCGAATCAAAGCTTTAACGCGTCGTAATCAGTTTCGTTCACAAGAAATTCCTGAAAATAAATTGATTTTTGATGACTTAGAAATCGATTTGGATCAATACAAAGTTTTTGTCAATCAAGAAGAAACAGAGCTTTCTCCTCGTGAATTTAAGTTGTTGAATTATTTAATCGAAAATATAGATAAAACCGTTACTCGTATCCAAATTTTAAATGCTGTTTGGGGAATAACATTCGATAATCACACCAATGTTGTGGATGTTTACATTTCGTATTTGCGTAATAAAATAGAGAAAAATGGTATGAAATATATTCATACAGTAAAAGGCGTTGGTTATATGTTTAAAGCTTAAATTATGAAGTTAAAACATCGATTAGCGCTTTATTCAGTCATTATTTTTAGTATCATTATTTTGATTGTTTCTACAATTATTTATTTTTCTTTTTATACCGAAATGGAGAAAAAAGAGATCAAATCATTGCAGAATAAGACACTTTTGGCTTCTATTTATTATTTAGAAAAGGACGAATTACCTGTTTTAGAACATAATAATATCAAAAATCAATTAGAGAAGACGATTTCCCGAAAAAATATTTTAATTGTTGATCATAACAACAAAAAATACAATGGAAATATGTCGTCTAATAAAGATATTTCAACCAATTTTATAGAAAATATTCGTGCCAATAAATCAGATTTTTTTACAAGTAAAGATTTCTTTTATAACGGAATTTTTTATCGTGATAATGAAGGTGATTTTGTTGTAATCACGCGTGAATCTAAACAAGAATTTAACGAACAAATGCAATCGTTACTTCAAATTTTGATTTCGGTTTCATTGGTTGGGTTGATTTTTATTTATCTATTTTCTAATTTTTTAGGAGTAATTGCTTATGAACCGATTACAAAAATTATTGAGCAAATAAAAGAGCGTGATGCAAAGAATTTTACTGAACCTTTAAAGCTCAATAAATCGTATGCGGAGATTGAAGATTTAATCAAAACCTACAATCATTTTATTGATCGAATAGCGCAAACTTTTAATGTACAAAAGAATTTTATCGATTATGTTTCGCACGAATTACGAACTCCAATTACAGCATTATTAGGGACTTTAGAGGTAACTAATCATAAAAAAAGAACGCTCGAAGAATATGAAAACGTGATTGTGCAATTGAAACAATATACGAATGATTTGCAAGAAACGTTAGATCAAATGATGTTGCTTTCGGGTGCAAAAACGAGTTTTGAATTTAGTCAAATTCGAATTGATGAGGTAGTTTGGCAAGTGATTGAAAATGCTATTTTGTATCATCAAGCACGTATAAATGTGGATTTACAAGTCGAAAATAATCAATTGTTAACCATTCAAGGAAACGAAAAATTATTAGAAGTAGCTTTGAATAATTTAGTAAGTAACGCGATAAAATATTCGAACAATCAACCGATTTTAGTACAGTTTTTGGAAATCAATCATCGTTTACAAATTCATATTTCCGATTTGGGAATTGGTATTTTAGAAACCGATATCAAACAAATTAAACAAAACTTTTTTCGAGGAAAAAACACGCAAGATTTTCAAGGAAAAGGTATTGGACTTTCGATGGCGAATATTATTTTTACACTTCATCAAATTGATATCGAAATTGTTCCAAATAAACCTAAAGGAACGATTGTTAAACTCATTTTCTAATCTACTTTTAATCTAACTTAAAACTCGCCTTAATCTTACACTTTTACTTTTGAATTTTCAAAAAGAGTAGAAGTGAAGAAGATCTATTATACTGCAATTCCAATTATTTTTGCGATGCAAACACAGGCGCAAAACGTAACGTTGGACAATCTAGAAGCCGCGTTTTTACAAAAAAATTATGCACTCATTGCGAATAAATTCAATGTTGACAGAATTGATGCTGAAATTATTCAGGAGAAATTATGGCAAAATCCAACGTTGAGTATTTCTGAGGTTAATCTTTGGAAAACTTATAATGTAGAAGAACAGCCTTATTTATTCGGTAAATACGGGAAAAATCAACAAATTTCTGTCGAATTAGAGCAATTAATTGAAACGGCAGGTAAACGAAAAAAGCGTGTTGCGATTAAAGAATTAGAAAAGAATTCGGCACTTTTTGAGTATGAGGAATTGTTGCGTGAGCTGAAAAAAGAATTGAGACAAACATATTTTTCGTTGGCGCGTATTCAATCTGAAAAGAAAGAATTGCAAAATAGTATTGATTTATTTGAACAGATGATGACGCAATATCAGCGACAAGCAGATTTAAAAAATGTTCCGAAAGCAGATTTTTACAGACTTCAAACAGAATTAATCGGTTTACAAAAAGATCAAATTGAGCTAGAAAATCAAGAAATTGAATACATTAATAAACTTCGATTGTTAACGCAAAACTCAGATTTAAATGTAAATGAAATCGATTTTTCAAGATTCAATTCTCATTCCAAATCAATCCCATTCAATGCTAAACAATTAGCAAAAGAGCAAAATATAGCGTTAAAAAAACAAGAAAATGAAATCAATTTAGCTGAAAAACAATTGATTTTAGAAAAAGCGCAACGTACACCAGATTTGGCTTTTCAGGTAAATTATGATCGTGGTGGAAATATTATGCGCGATTTTGTAGGTGTAGGTGTAAGCATTGATTTACCGATTTTCAATACGAATAAAGGAAACATCAAAGCTTCTGAAATTGTACTGAATCAACAACAAATTACGAAAAATGCGCTACATTCTGAGTTAGATATTTCGATCGATCGACTTCAAAATCAAATTAGTCAATTGGATAAAGCTCTTATTCAGTGGAAAAAATTGAACAATCAAGAGCAACTAACCATGATTGACAATTACAAAAAACATCTCCAAAATAAACAAATCACTTTATTAGAATTTATTGATTTTACGCAGGCTTATCGCGAATCTCAAAAAGCTTATTTGGATTTATTGGAAAATTATCAAAACACATTCGAAGAACTAAATTATATCGTTGGACAAGATTTATAAAATGATGAAAAAAAGTTTTTATTTTTTAGCTGCTTTTACTTTGGTTTTAAGTAGTTGTAACAAGCAAGAAGCCCCGAAAGAAGCGGTAAAAGAAGACAAATTTTGTTTGAACGAACAATTGAAAAAGTCAACTGAAATTGTAGCTGTTTTAGAGCAGCCGATTCACGAACAATTAACCTTGTCAGGAAAAATTGAATACAACGAAAATGACTTGGTTGGTTTTAAAAGTTTGCTGCAAGGAGTGGTAGATAAAGTGAATTTTGAATTAGGTGATTATGTGCGTCAAGGTCAAGTTTTGGCAGTTGTAAAATCGAACGAAGTGTTGGATTTGGTACAGCAAAAGCGTTATCATCAAAATCAAATGGATTTGATTCGAAAACAAATCAAGTCGAAAAAAGAATTGTTGAATGATGGAATGGCTTCTCAACCCGAAGTTACAGAGGCAGAACACGAATTACAATCAACGCAAATTGAAATTGATAAAATCAATGCAACCTTGAGAATGTATCGTGCGGTTGGCAATGGTCAATTCCAGATTTTATCACCTAAAAATGGTTATATCGTTCAGAAAAACATGAGCGTTGGTCAATCTATTATTTCAGATTCAGAAGATAATTTATTTTCTATTTCTAATTTGAAACAAGTTTGGGTAATGGTAAATATTTACGCCAATAATCTGCAATATGTAAAAAAAGGAGATGCTGTAAAAGTGAAATCTATGGCGTATCCTGATCGAATTTATGTTGGAAAAATTGATAAAATATACAATGTGTTTGATGAAAATGAACACGTTTTGAAAGCGCGTGTTGTGTTAGAAAATCAAGATTTGAACTTGATGCCAGGTTTGAGTGCAGATATTATTATCGATAAACAAAATATTGTAGGAAATGCATTTGCGATACCAAACAAAGCCAAAGTTTTTGAGAACAACAAGGAATATGTGGTGGTATATAAAAATGATTGTACAATGGATATTCGAAAAATTACGACGATTGGTCAGAATGAAGAATTCACATTTGTTAGCGAAAAGTTTGCTCCAAATGAGAAAGTTATTTCTCGAAACGCTCTAATGATATTTGAGGAATTAAATAAATAATAAATGAAAAAGTTAGTACAATCAGTCGTAACTTTTTCGTTACGAAATACAACCTTTGTTTTATTTGCTGTATTTGCATTACTCTTTGCAGGTATATTTTCTTTAAAACATACACCAATAGAGGCATTTCCGGATGTAACAAATACTAGAGCTCGTATTATAACACAATGGCCAGGAAGAAGTGCTGAGGAAATGGAAAAATTGGTGACTCTACCAGTTTCAAAAGTAATGAATAGTATTCCGCATAAATCTAATATTCGTTCAATTTCTCTTTTCGGATTATCTGTTGTAACGGTTCAGTTTGAAGATGGAGTAGATGATTTTTATGCACAACAATATGTATCGAATAAATTGAGTGGAGTTGATTTACCAGAAGGAGCTGATGCAGATATTGAACCGCCTTCTGGTGCTACAGGAGAGATTTTTCGTTATGTGATCAAAAGTGATTTACCGATCAAGGAAGTTACCGCGATACAAGATTGGGTAATAGAACGTGAATTGCTTTCTGTATCAGGAGTTGCAGATGTTGTAAGTTTTGGTGGAGAAGAAAAAACGTATGAAATTAAAATTAATCCAACAGAATTAAAGAATTATAATTTATCGCCTTTAGATGTTTATGAAGCAGTTTCTAAATCAAATATAAATGTTGGTGGAGATGTGATTCAGCAAGGAGATCAAGCTTATGTAGTTCGTGGTGTTGGTTTACTAGATAAGATAGAGGATATCGGAAATATTACTGTCGCTCTAAATGGTTCTACACCAATTTTGATCAAAAATGTGGCAGATGTTGTCATTTCGAATAAACCACGTTTGGGGCAAGTTGGTTACAATAAGCATGATGATATGGTAGAAGGAATTGTTGTGATGTTGCGTGGTGAAAATCCATCCGAAGTCATTGAAAATCTGAAAGCGAAGATTGAAGAATTGAATACAAGAACTTTACCAGATAATGTGAAAATTGAAACAGTTGTAGATCGTACCAAATTGGTGGATAATACAGTACATACGGTTTCTAAAAATATTATTGAAGGTATTTTATTGGTATCATTAATTGTTTTTGTTTTTTTATATAATTGGAAATCAACATTTATTGTAGCTTCGGTTATTCCGCTTTCATTTTTGTTCGCAATTATCATGTTGAAAATACAAGGATTACCAGCGAATTTAATTTCAATGGGGTCACTGGATTTTGGATTGTTGTTAGAAGGAACTTTGGTAATTGTAGAAACAGTTTTTGTTGCTTTAGCTACAATGCAACATAAAGTAGGAGCAGAACGTTTCGCAAAAATGAGTAAAATGGGTGTTATAAAGAAAAGTGCAGGAAGTGTAGCTTCTTATATTTTCTTTGCCTTACTTATTCTTATTGTTGCTTTATTACCGATATTTTCATTCCAAAAAGTGGAAGGTAAAATGTTCTCTCCTTTAGCATTTACATTAGGATACGCATTATTAGGATCTTTAATATTAAGTCTAACTTATGTTCCTGCAATGTGTAAGTTGCTTTTTAAGAAAAATATGGAGGAGAAAGAGAACTTTATTACTCGATTTTTTCAGAAAACTATTTTTGGATTATATGAAACTGCATTTCGTTATAAAAAGGCAACAATAGGAATCTTTTTAGGAATTTTAGCTCTTTGTTTGTTTAAGTTCTCGCATTATGGATCAGAATTTCTTCCAAAACTGAATGAAGGAGCAATTTACATTCGTGCAACTTTACCAAATAGTGTCAATTTACAAGAATCAACTCGATTAACAAAAGAGATGAAAGAGTTGATGCAGAAAGATTGTGATGAAATTGATTTTATTTTAACACAAACAGGTCGTCCAAATGATGGAACAGATCCAACAGGATTCTTTAATATTGAGTTTAATGTTCAATTAAAAGATGAAAAAGATTGGAAGCGCAAGATTTCAAAAGAAGAGATTATTCAAGAGATGCGAGATAAACTAAATCATTATCCAGGAATTGTATTTGGATTTTCGCAACCCATTCAAGATAATGTCGAAGAATATGTAGCTGGTGTAAAAAGTTCATTAGTTATTAAGATTTTTGGTGATGATTTGTATGATTTAGAAAAATATGCAAACAAGGTCGCTACTTCTATCGAAAAAGTAAATGGAATAACGGATATCAATGTTTATAAAAATATTGGTTTACCTGAACTTAGAATAGAATTGAGTGATTCAAAAATGGCGAAATATGGTATTAGTACAGCGGATGTTCAGGCAGTAATTGAAATGACAATTGGTGGACAAGCAGCTACTAAGTTTTATGAAAATGATCGACAGTTTGATGTTATTCTTCGTTTTCAGGAAGCTTATAGAGATACTCCTGAGAAAATTGGAAATATTTTGATTCCAACAAGTAATGGGAACAATGTTCCTTTGCAGGAAATAGCTACAATTGGTTATCAAACAGGACCTGCTTTTATTTATCGAGAAGGAAATAGTCGATATATCGGTGTAGGATTCAGTATAGAAGGTCGTGATTTAGGAAGTACAATCGATGAAGCGAAGAAAGTAGTGGCGAAAGAAGTTAAATTACCGAAAGAAAATTACATGGAATGGGCTGGTGAATTCGAAAGTAAAGAGCGTGCAGCAAAACAATTAGCAATGGTCGTTCCGATTTCGTTAGTTTTGATTTTATTATTATTGTATACCAATTTCGGAAATGTAAAAGACACAGCGATAGCTGCATTAACACTGCCTTTTGCTTTTATTGGAGGATTTATTTCGCTTTGGGTAACAGGAACCATTTTTGGTATATCTGCGGGAATAGGTTTTATTATTCTTTTTGGAGTAGCAACGATTGATGGAATTGTTCTAATTGGTGTTATTCGAGATAATTTAAAGCATAAAATGCAATTAAAAGAAGCAATAGTCAATGGTGTTAAAAGTAGAATACGCCCTGTTGTGATGATTGCGCTTATGGGATCGATGGGATTATTACCAGCAGCACTTTCTACCGGAATGGGATCAGAAATTCAAAAGCCTTTGGCAATTATGATTGTAGGAGGATTAATTATTTGTTTAATCTTATCCTTTACAATTCTTCCAGTTGTATTTTATTATGCATATAGAAAAGAATATCAACAGAAATTCCTGAAATAATTTGTGTAGTTGTTTTATATAAAGGAGTTTTTATCAAAAGGTAAAAACTCCTTTTTTATTGATTATGAATGAGTAAATCTAGAATAATTAATTATAAAGTAGAAGACCACTTAGAACCAAACGTTACGTTACCTTCTTGAAGTACAATATCTGAATGTAAAAATTTTGCGGCATCTGCTGACTTTTTCACTTTAACGCTACTTCGTTCCATCATCTCTTTTTCATATTGTTGTAAAACTTCTTCACGTAAATTAATCTGTTTATTTTGAATATTATTATAAGCTGATGTTATTTTTTGTGCTAACAATAAAGCATCTAATAAAGCTTGATTTGCACCTTGTCCTTTAAAAGGACTCATAGGATGAGCTGCATCGCCAATTAAAGTGACAGAGCCAGCATTTTCTAGTAAATTTGACATTAATAAATCTCGATCATAAACGGGGTATCCAGTGATTTGTTTGGGTTCTGTAGCTGCAATAATTTCAGGAATAGGAGAGTGCCAATGCGTTCTTTTAGCAACTTCTATTTTTAAAGCCTCTGAACCTTTTTTACTCAAAGCTATCGCTTCATTTTCTAACATTGGAAAACTAAATTGCCACATAACCGAATCTTTGTCATAAGGCATCATATACATTCGTTCAGTTCCATTTGCTGTTTGAAATACCGTTGCTCCATCCAACAAATGATTTTCTAAATTAGTTAAAGCATCCAGTTTACAAATACCTAAAATAACAATACACCCCAAATAACGTAATGGAGTATTTTCCTCATTTATAATCAATCGACGAACTATACTTCGTATGCCATCAGCACCAACAAGTAAATCAGCTTTAAAGTGTTTTTGAATTCCATCAACATCAAACGTTAATTCTATTTTATCATCAACATTAAAATCGACTAATTGATGATTCCATAAAACTTGATTATTGCCACCTAATTGATTTAAAAAAGCTAAGCGTAAAGATTGTCTCGCAATGTGAATATTGGTATGTTTATTTTTGTTTTTAGCTTCAATCGCTTCTTTATCTTGCAATTTTCTTATTCCCCATTCGCCAATCACATTTCCTTCTATAGTATGTGCTAAATGCAATGTAGAAACGATTCCTTCCTCTAAAGTTTGGATTCCAAATTTTTTTAATTCTTTACTAGCTTGCTGTAACGTTAGTCCATAACCTTGGGAACGATCGTTGAAAGCTCGATCACGTTCAAAAAGTGTAAAAGGAATTTGACGATGTAAACACGCTAATGCTAATGCAATTCCACCAATTCCAGCTCCGACAATTGCAACATGAGGATATTTTTTTTCGTTGGGTGATGGATGTTCATTTGTAGTTGTCAAACCGGTTCCTGAGCAGACAGTACAGATCTGCATCGAACTTTTTGGTTTATTTGGAGTAATAAAATTTTCATTCTTTTTAGATTGAGCAACAGCTGATTCATAACGCGATAGTTTCCTTTTCGAAACTCCTTGACTTTTTTTTCCAAGTCCATTACAATTCTTGCAACTTATCCAATTTTCTCGAGTACTCAATTTAAAAATTTTTGCAAAAATAAGATTAAAGTAGCTATTTAGAAAAATCTAATCGTAAAAGATAGAATTAATACATGAATAATGAATTTTTCTGTAATAATAGTTTTCATTATTCAACTTCTTTATAGTGATGATTCTACAACCTTTTTCAGAGATTTTAGAATGGGTTTAATATATCCGGACTATCATTTATTATAAAAGTGGAATGTATATACAATCCGTTGGACTTATAATTTTGGTCAAAAATAAAATCAATTGAAAAAATTATTAAATCATATTGTTTTAGAACCAAAATTACATGTAAAGTGGCTTAATACACTTTCGTTTATGGAAAATGCAGGAGCACGAAAGATTTCGGCATGTGAGCACAAAACTTTTGTGAATCTTATCCAATTGAAACATGCAGCTGAGGAACATCGCCATGCTTATTATTTGAAAAAGCAAATTATAAAATTAATTCCAGATGCTTGTGTCAATTATGAGCCTATTTATCTTTTAGCACCAAAAGCAACAATGTATTATTTACATCAATTAGATATTCAGGTTTGTCGTTTGTTGAAGAAAGAATTTAATCTTGATGGGGAAGATTTAAAATACGCAGCTTATTTGTTTGTGACTTACGCTATAGAAGTGAGGGCAGATGAATTGTATCCAATATATCAAGATATTTTGACGGCGCATCAACAAAAAGTGATGGTAAAATCTATTATTGTTGAAGAAGAAGGTCATCTTGAAGAAATGATTTCACAATTAAAAGAATTTCATAGAGAATGGAAAATCTATGCAAATCAAGTGATACAACTAGAAGAAGTGTTATTTATGAATTGGATTTCTGCAATTGAAAATGAACTGAATAATGTCGAAATTTTTTAATTCATTGCGACTATCTCTATTTGAAAGAGAACAAAAAGGAATTAAAAGAACATTAAAAGTTCGTTCTTCTGGAATTGATTTTTATAGTAATGATTATTTAGGATTAGCTAAAAATGAAATCTTACATCAGCAGATTTTAAATGAGTTTATAGCGCAACCATCTTTACTTTATGGTTCTACTGGAGCACGTTTGATTAGTGGGAATTCTGATTATCTAAGTGAAACGGAAGAGATGATAGCAAATGAACATAAAGTGGAAGCTGCATTACTTTTTTCATCTGGATATAATGCCAATTTAGCACTTTTTTCTGCACTTTTAACTCGACATGATGTTGTTTTAGTTGATGAAAATATACATCGATCAGTACATGACGGGATTAAATTATCCAACGCAAAAAAAATAAAGTTTAAACATAACGATTTAGATCATTTAGAGAAACTATTGCAAAGAGTAAAAGAGCGTTGTTTTATCGCGGTAGAAAGTTTGTATTCGATGGATGGTGATTGTGCTCCATTAATTGAACTGGTTGAATTAGCCAATAAATACAATGCAGCATTAGTGGTAGATGAAGCTCATGCTTTTGGTGTTTTTGGTTACGGATTGGTTCATCAATTCGGTTTACAATGCAAAGTGTTTGCAACGGTTGTAACTTATGGAAAAGCGATGGGAATGAGCGGTGCCACGATTTTAGCTAATCAGTTAGTGNNAATGCTTCACCTTTTATTTACACCACAGCTATTGCTGATTTTCATGTGACAGGTTTACGAAAAGGTTATCAGTTTATCAAAGAAAATAAATCGCTTCAAGAGAGTTTAAAATATAATATATCACATTTTAGAAATAGTGGCTTCACGAGTTCTTCGAATAAAAATAGTCCAATTCAAATTCTAAAGTTTGAGTCTACAAACCAATTAACCAAAATCAAAAATCAATTGGAGTTGGTGGAAATAAACACTTTTGCGGTTTTCAACCTACAGTAGGAGAAGGAGAAGAGCGCTTAAGAATCTGTTTGCATGCTTTTAACACACAAGAAGAAATTAATCAATTAATGGAAAAGATAAAAGAAAATGTCTAAACAATTATTTGTTACAGGAATTGGGACAGGAGCTGGGAAAACGATTGTTTCAGCAATTTTAACTGAAGTTTTACAAGCTGATTATTGCAAACCAATACAATTGGGAGATTTAGATTCATCAGATAGTTTGTTGGCAAAATCGTTAACTTCTCTAGAACTGAAAATTCATCAAGAACGTTATTGTTTGCAAAAAGCCGCTTCGCTACATCAATCTGCAAAAGAAGAAGATATTGAAATCAATCTAAATGATTTTGAACTTCCCAAAACAACCAATTCTCTTATTGTTGAAGGAGCAGGCGGATTATTTGTTCCTATTAATGAAGAAGATTTTATGATTGATCTTATTCAGCAGTTTAATCTCCCAGTAGTCCGGATATTTCTATCATCATTATACCAAAACTCAATTCAATAAACTCAAGCGAAGTGAGAAATATAGCAAAAAACAATTAAGTATCAATTTAATATTTAAATACAATGAAAGTATCAAACGAAACACGCCATGATTGGACGAAAGAAGAAATCGAAAAAATCTATCATCAACCATTATTAGATTTAGTATATCATGCATCCAAAACACATCGAGAATGGCACAACGCAAGAGAAGTACAAGTATGCACCTTGTTATCTGTAAAAACAGGTGGTTGTCCCGAGGATTGCTCATATTGCGGACAAGCAGCGCGCTACCATACCGATATTAAAGTAGAAGCTTTGTTACCAACAGCAACAGTATTAGCACATGCAAAGAAAGCAAAAGAAGCTGGCTCATCACGTTTTTGCATGGCAGCTGCTTGGAGAGAAGTACGAAATAATCGAGATTTTGATCGAATAATCGAAATGGTGAAAGGTGTAAATGAGTTGGGATTAGAAGTGTGTTGTACATTAGGAATGTTGACAGAAGAGCAGGCAATTCGTTTGCAAGAAGCAGGTTTACACGCTTATAATCATAATTTAGATACTTCCGAAGCTTATTATGATGAGATTATTTCTACACGTAAATTTGATAATCGAGTCAATACGATACAAAATGTGCGAAAGGCTGGGGTTACAGTTTGTTCGGGTGGAATTATTGGCTTAGGAGAAACGCATCAAGATCGAATTTCTATGCTATTAACTTTGGCAACAATGCTAAAACATCCAGAATCTGTACCTGTAAATGCTTTAGCAAGAGTAAAAGGAACACCTTTAGAAAATAATCCGAAAGTAGATATTTGGGATATGGTTCGTATGATTGCTACAGCTCGTATTGTGATGCCTTCTTCGGTTGTTCGGTTAAGTGCTGGTCGAATAGAAATGACGGAAGTTGAACAAGCTTGGTGTTTTATGGCTGGAGCGAATTCGATTTTTACAGGAGAGCGTGAAACTTTATTGGTGACGCCTAATCCTGGGGTAACAGAGGATATGAAAATGTTTGAAAATTTAGGTTTAGTACCAATGGTTAAACAAGAAACAACTCAGACATGTACACATTAAAAGAACGCGATCAGTTGGTGAATTGGCATCCTTATACGCAGATGAAAAAAGCCAATAATATTATTGCAATTGTAAGAGGAGAAGGAAGTTAAATTTACGATGAAAATAACAAACAATATATTAATGAGGTTTCATCGTGGTGGGTAACGCTGCATGGACATGCGCATCCGTATATTGCACAAAAAATGCACGAACAGCTAACAACTTTGGAACATGTTATTTTTGCAGGATTTACGCATCGACCTGCAATTGAATTGTCTGAACGTTTGTTGGCTCTTTTATCTCAAAATCAAAAGAATGCATTTTATAGCGACAATGGATCAACAGCGATTGAGGTAGCACTAAAAATGTGTTTACAATATCATTTCAATAAAAAAGAAGATAGACCTGTGATTTTAGCGTTCAAAAATGCTTATCATGGCGATATTTTTGGCGCGATGTCGGTGAGTGGAAGAGGAATTTGGACAGAACCTTTTAGTGAAAAGCTTTTTGATGTTATATTTATTGATACGCCGAATGCAGAAAATATAGAAGCAATTAAAGCACAAATAAAAGAAGTTGCACCTAAAGTGGCGTGTTTTATTTACGAACCTTTGGTTCAAGGAGCTTCGGGGATGTTGATGCATGAGGCTGAATACTTAGATCAATTGATGAGGTGTTGTAGAACACATCATATTTTAATGATTCAAGACGAGATTTTTGTAGGATTTGGTCGTACAGGTAAATTATTTACAGCAAATCATTTGACAGAAGTTCCAGATATTATGTGTTTTTCGAAAGGTTTAACAGGTGGTACTTTGCCTTTGGGCGTTACAACTTGTACAGACGAAATTTACCAAGCCTTTTATGCAGATGATTTGAATAAGACGTTATTTCACGGGCATTCTTTTACCGCAAGTCCATTAGCGTGTACCGCTGCGTTAGCAAGTCTTGATTTGTTATTACAGACTTCTACACAACAGCAAATAGCAAATATTGTACATCAACATTTTGTTACGTCTATTCAAGATCATCCTAAAGTAAAAGTGATAAGACAATGAGGAACTATGTTGGCGTTGGAATGGAATAAAGACGAACAAATATCTTATTTTAGTGATATGTAAGAAAAGCTGTATTCTTTCTTTTTAGAGAAAGTTGTATTATTGCGTCCATTAGGAAATATCATCTATTTAGTTCCTCCTTATTGTATTTCGACTGATGATCTAAATTATATTTATGATACGATTCGTCAAGCTTTAATCGAATTGTTTTAATGTTAAGTTCTAAATGACGCTTATAAGATTAAAAAGATAAAAAAATCTCCCTTTTGGGAGATTTTAGTTTATATAATATTGTCAAATATTTGAAAATTATCATTTTATGATAAATGTTCTCTTATTTTTTTGATTAAAAAGCTTCCCTTAGTTTTGCAAAAAAAATAGTTTGTCTTTTCGATTTCGAGTCCATTTATCTAATAAATCCATTTATGTTATAGCGCTTATTGTAAGTGTTATTGCTGTTTTTGCTCTTGTTATATTGAGTTTTTTAATTAATAAAGAAAGTCAAAAAAATAATGATGAGTTTGTCAAAAAAAGTTTTTTGAGGAAATATGAAGCAGTTGAATTTGAGTTTAAAAACATCGAAGAATATCAAGAAGTTTTAAAAAAAGTTGTTAAAAAGACAAGTGAAAAAAATGTAGCAGATCATTTTTTGGTTTTGAATGAATTAAATTCAAATCGAAAGTTAATTCGCCATGATTGGTTTTCTATTCATTCTTTAGAAACAAATCATTTTCCTGATGAATCAACCCTTTCAAAAGCTATCAATCAACCAAATATTAAAGAATTTCAATCGATATATACTACAAAAAATCAACAGATTGATAATTTTTTGTTGGATTATAAGGATACATTGTATTGGGTAAATTACGATTCTATCAAGTTGTCTAATGGACAAAATATGTATTACGGTTCGACGATTAATCTGTTTGATTTGTATAATTTTTTTACGACAGTAGATGCAACTTCGTCCAATTATATGTATGTTTTCAATAAAGATGGAATTTGTATTACGCATCCTAATGAAAAATTTATTGGGAAAAATGTTTTCGATTTTACAGATATTCAGCCAAGCGATACGATAACGAGCACAATTAATTCTAATTTTTCGCAAGATTTATATACGTTGAATGATGCTTCGTCCGAGTTTATAAAAGATACGGATATCAAACGTTTTATAAAACCTTTACACACCAAGAATTTTGATGGATATATTGTCGTGAATCATTTGAGTTATATCATTGATGAAAATGTAGAACGAACTAAATTTTATGTAGGTTTTATTTTCTTAGGAACTGTTTTTTTAATTATCATTATCTTTTTGTTATTCAATAAAATAACATCTAAAACATACAAGGAAAAAGCGTTTGTAATCGAAGAAAAAAATAGGTTATCAATTGAAAATGAAAAGATTAAAAATGCGAATACTCTAACGCAATTACAACAATTAAAGAATCAGATTAATCCACATTTTTTATTCAATTCGTTGAATTCACTTTATATGTTAATTGGTTTGAACAAAGAGAATGCGCAGAAATTCACGATGAATCTTTCTAAAATTTACCGATATCTTATTGTTCCGCCAAAGGAAAATATAGTGCTTGTAAAAAAGGAATTAGATTTTATTGCACAATACATGGATTTGCATAAAAGTAGATTTTCGGAAGAATTGATTTTTGATTTACAAATCGAAGATTCGAAAAGCTTAGAAAAAAACATTCCATATTTGGCATTACAGATTGTTGTAGAAAATGCAATAAAACATAATATTGCTACAATTGATCAACCTTTGACTATAAATATTGTTGTAAAATCTGATTTGATTATCGTCAAAAATACTTTTCAGAAAAAAAATAAAGCGACAGAAAATGAGAAATTTGGTTTAAACTATTTACAAAAAATCTATCATTTTTATCAAATTGATAATTTCTCAACAAAAGTAGAAAATGAAGAATTTATTTGTTTTTTACCTTATATCGAACCAAAATATCCATTCACTCCAAAAAACTAACCACTCACTCCAAAAAACTATTATTATAAGAAAACTGCGCTTAAGTTTATGCCATAATTAATGATAATTTAATGTTCGAATGAGTCATAATAAGGAAAGAAAGAATTATAAATTAGCACTATATCTTGGTTTGGCAATGTCTTCGGCTGTTGTTTATGGACAAAAGAAAGAGGATAAAAAAGCTGAAAAAGATAAAACAGAGAAAAAGGATTCTACTGTAACGAAAGTTAAAAAAATAGATGAATTAATCAAGAAAGGAAGCTACAAGAAAGGTTTGTTTAATACCATTCAAGTAAAAACTGATATCTATTTCGAAATTCCAGATAGTTTATTTGGACGCCAATTTTTGGTTGTGAATAAATTGTCTCAAGTTCCAATGGAAGTTAACGAAGCGGGCTTGAACAAAGGAATGAATTACGAAAACAAAGTGATTTCTTTTTATCATGATAAAGTAGCTAAAAAAGTGTGGGTCAAAACAATTGTTCCACAAGTTTCTTCACCTAAAAATGACGCAATCACAGCTTCTGTAAAGGATAATTTCTCAGAATCGATTATTGAGGTTTTTGATATAGAAGCTCAAAATAATGATTCTACAGCTGTTGCGATTAAAGTGAACAAAATTTTTGATGGAAATCAAAAAAGTTTTAATGATGTATTAACGAACATAGGTTTAGGAGGTTCGGTAAAGGCAAATCTATCGTATGTGGAAAATGTGAAAACATTTCCAGAAAACATTGTGGTTAAGTCTCAGTTAACGACAAGTGTAAATGAAGGAGGGGTAGATTTGGCTGTTACCTTAGGTGTTACAAGTAATATTGTTTTACTTTCGACAACTCCTATGCAACCTAGGTTAGCAGATAATCGTGTGGGATATTTCACAGAAAAACATTGGTTTTTTAATGATGCTCAACACAAAATGGAAGATCAACGCTTTATTACAAAATGGCGTTTGGAACCAAAAGACGAGGATAAGGAAAAATATCTAAAAGGTGAATTAGTAGAACCTAAGAAACCAATTATTTATTACATCGATCCTTCGACACCAAAACAATGGCGCCAAAAAATTATTGCTGGTGTACACGATTGGCAAGTTGCTTTTGAGCAAGCTGGTTTCAAAAATGCGATTATAGCAAAAGAACCAACTGCTGATGACAAAGATTTTGATATTGATGATGTACGTTACTCAGTAATTACGTATGCAGCTTCACCAAAGTCAAATGCAATGGGACCTTCTGTGGTTGATCCGCGTAGTGGTGAAATTTTAGAGGCGGATATTATTTGGTGGCACAATGTAATGACTTCTTTGCATGATTGGATGCGTATTCAAACAGGTCCAATTGATCCAAAAGCAAGAGGAAATAAATTTAGTGATGAACACATGGGAGAAGCAATTCGTTTTGTGTCTTCTCATGAAGTAGGACATACATTTGGTCTGAAACATAATATGGGCGCTTCTTTTTCTTATCCAGTAGAATCTTTACGTTCGAAAGAATTTACAGATAAAATGGGTGGAACTGCACCGTCTATTATGGATTATGCGCGTTATAATTATGTGGCACAGCCAGAAGATGGTGTTACAGCAATTACGCCAAAAATCGGTTTGTATGATAAATATGCAATCGAATGGGGATATCGTTGGTTTCCAAATCAAGAAACAGAAAAAGCATCGCTTCGTAAAATGATTGAAAAGCACGAAGATGATCCAATGTATTTTTATGGTGAACAACAAAGCTATTTAAGTACAATTGATCCGCGTTCTCAATCAGAAGATTTAGGTGATGATGCTGTTTTGGCAAGTGAATATGGAATGAAAAATCTAAAACGTGTTTCAGAAAATATCTTGAAATGGACGTACGAAGATGGAAAAAGCTATATCAACACAGGGAAACTTTATTACCAAACAATAGGGCAGTGGGATTTATATTCTAATCATGTTTTAGCAAATGTTGGTGGGATTTATTTAAACAACACTTATTTCGGAATTGATAAAAAAGCATACGAACCAGTTCCTGCAGATATGCAACGTAAAGCAGTTAATTATTTAAACGAAAATGTGATTCAATTACCAAAATGGTTATTCTTTAATGATATTTTAGATAAAACGTATGCAATCAAAAATTCGCCAATGGGACCTTACGAGCAAACGCCGTATACATTAGCGAGAGAAATGCAATATGGATTGATTTATAATTTATTTACTGACGATCGCTTATTGCGCATGTTAGAAAATGAATTGAAACACCAAGAATTAAAATCTAATGAAAAAATTTATACAGTTGAAAATTTATTTGATCAAGTAAGAAGTGCAGCTTTTGATAAAAAATCAAACTTAACTATTCTTGAAAAAATGACTCAAAAAAATTACGTTGATGCCTTAATCGTTTCAACAAACAAATTATTTGAAAAAACAACTGTAGCAGGACTTACAATTGACCAAAACCTACAAGTACCAACTATCTGTAATTATTTAGACGAAGAAAAAATGGCGCGTAACATTAACTATTCTTCTATGAAAAGAGTGTCGGAAGTGACAACCTATAAAAGAGCAGAATTGCAACGTGTTTTGACTTTGTTAAACAAGAAAAAGAATAATGGAGATGCGTCTACAAAAGCGCATTATGCTGATTTAATTATTCGTATTAAAGAAGCTTTAAAGTAAGATATAGAAATGAAAAAGACACTCATTCTTTTGCCACTTTTTGCGGCAAGTATTGCGTTTTCTCAAGAAAAGAGAGTGATTACAGGTTCGGTTCAAGACGAAAAATCGTTGGTTGGAATTGCTGGTGCGTCTGTTAAAATTGAAGCTCAATCAATTTCGACAAAAACAGATCAAAAAGGAATTATAGAAAGTGTAACGGTTGGTACTGTTACAGATGAAGATGGTTTCTTTTCATTAGAAGTACCTGCAGGTACAAAATCTGTATTAATTAGTTATTTAGGTTACGATTCTAAATTAGTTGAACTTTCTACAGATTTATCAACATATCATGTAAGCTTAAAATCAACTTTAGGTGAAGTTCTTCCAGAAAATAATGATTTAAAAGAAGTTGTTGTTACAGGTTATCAAAAAATTGAAAAACGGAAACTAACATCGGCAGTATCAACTGTAAAAATGGATGATATTCAACAAGCTGGTGTTGCTAGTGTTGATCAATTGTTAAGCGGACAAATTGCTGGTGTAGCTGTTTCTACAGAAACTGGTTCGCCTGGTTCACCAAGTAAAATTAGAATTCGTGGTACGGCTTCTCTTTCTGGTCCACAAGATCCGTTATGGGTGATTGATGGTTTACCATTAGAAGGAAATGATGTGCCAAACTTTAACGATAAAGATAACATCGATCAATTGCAAAACTTTTCTATCGCTGGATTAAATCCAAACGATATCGAAGATATTACAATCCTTAAAGATGCTGCTGCAACAGCTATTTATGGTGCAAGAGCTGCAAATGGTGTAATTTCGATTACAACAAAACGCGGTAAAAAAGGCGCTATGACGGTTAATTTTTCTGCGAATACATTTGTAACAGCTCGTCCAGATTTTGGTCGTTTAAATTTACTAAATGCTTCTCAGAAAGTTGATCTTGAATTAATGCTTGCTAGTCGCGATGATTTAACGTATCGTACTGATAAAGGCGAAGTAATGCGAATTTTGCAAAAGAATGGTCAATTAAATGCTTTACGAAATGGAGGTTTTAATTCTTTAGATCTTATCACGCAAAATCAAATTAATTCTTTACGAAATAACACAACCGATTGGGGAAAATTATTGTATCGTAATGCAATTAATACACAATACGGTTTGAGTATTTCAGGAGGAAATGATCGTTCTGATTATTACTTCTCATTAGGATATTATGATGAGCAAGGAACAACGATCGGAACAGGTTTTGAACGTTATAATCTTACTTTAAAAAACAATTATAAACTTAACGATAAATTAGATGTAGGGATTTCTATTTTTGCAACTTCAAGTGATAAAAAATCTTTTGTAACAGATGCAGATGCGTCTATCAATCCGATTAATTATTCACGAAATGCGAATCCATATTTATCTCCATTCAATGCAGATGGTTCTTATCGTTATGACAACGATATTGATGGATTTGAAGATCGTTCTGTTCCATTCAATTTTATCGAAGAAAGAGAAAACACAAATTATACATTAAAAAACCGTTCGTTAAAAGGTATTATTGATCTTAATTATCAATTAGCAAAAGGTTTAAAATTAACATCTCAATTCGGAATTCAGTACGATAGTAACAAAACAGAAAAATACGCTGAGCAAGAAACTTATTTTACGCGTAAAATGAAAGAAGGAACGCGTTATTATAAATCTGGACAATATTTGTATTTCTTACCTGACGGAGGAGTTAAACAAAATTGGGATAACGAATTTTTTCAATATAACTGGAAGTTACAAGGAACATATAGTACTACGATTAACAATCGTCACGAAATTGATTTGATGGCTGGGACAGAAATTCGTCATACACAAAACGAAACGACTTTAACACGTGCTTTTGGTTACAATAAAACGACGAAAACAGGAACGCCAATCGTTTTCCCAAATTCAAGTTTTGCAGCAGAAAAACGTTACGAAACGTATAGAGAAATGCCAACGGAAGAAAATGCTTATGTATCTACATTTGCAACCGCTTCGTATACATTAGACAGAAAATATACAGTTTTTGGTAGTGTTCGTTATGATGGTACAAATTTATTCGGTGTTAATAAAAAATATAAATACTTACCAATTTGGGCAGTTTCTGCTTCTTGGTTAGTTTCAAAAGAATCGTTTATGGAGAACATCGATTTTATTTCGAATCTTCGTTTACGCGCTTCTTATGGTTTACAAGGAAATATTGATCGTAATACTTCACCTTTCTTTATTGGTGAATATAATGATGCAACAATTTTACCAGGTAATAAAGAAGATATTATCAATGCGATTAATTTACCAAATGATTTGTTGCGTTGGGAAAAAACAACGAATACAAATGTTGGGTTAGATTTAGGTCTTTTCAAAAATCGTATCAACCTTGCTGTTGATGTTTACAATCGTAAAGGAACAGATATGATTAGTATGCGCGAAACACCATTAGAAACAGGTTTTGAATATACAATGGTGAATTGGGGAGAATTAACAAACAAAGGTTTCGAGATTGCTTTAACAACTCGCAACATTGATAAGAAAAACTTTAAATGGTCGACAACAATTAATTTTGCGCACAACAAAAGTAAAGTTCTTAAAGAGCAACAACGTGAAAATAGTTTAATTCCATCTCGTGAAGGTTTACCTGTAAATGCAATTTTTGCTTTAAAAACAGCTGGATTTGACGAATACGGAAATCCAATGTTTTGGAAAGGAGATGAAAAAGTTTCTGCAAAAGAATTCTTTGCTTTATATGACTTATACGAAGATTTTTTACCAGGAGAAATTGTGGATTCTAAATTAACAAGCGAAGAAAAACGTAAATTATTTACTTATATCGGAGATCGCGATCCTAAATTTACAGGAGGTATTATCAATAATTTCAAAATTCACAATTTTGATTTAACGATTTCTGCAGCATTCAATTTAAAACAAACGGTGATGAAAACACCTTCTTATCGTGGAATGGAATTGGATCCAGGTCGTAATTATACGCAAGATATTTTCGAGGCAGGTTCTACACTTCCAGGAATTACAAGTCCAATTAAAGGAGATAACGATAGTTGGATGGCGAACAAATGGTTTGCAGGAAACAATGCAAACGCGTACAATTTATTAGACATTTGGGCGAAAGAAATTAGTTATATGCGAATCAGTAGTATTCGTCTTGGTTATACTTTACCAAACAAATATGTTGAGGTTGTCGGTTTCAAAAGCGCTCGTTTTAGCTTAGAAGGACGTAATTTATTTGTATTTAGTAATGGATACAAAGGTTATTTTGATCCAGAAACTTACGGAAATATTTATGCACAACCAATTGCTAAATCTGTAACAGTAGGACTTAATGTTTCTTTCTAAATTTTAAATCAAATGAAAAAAATATTTTTATTATTAAGCATAGTTGCAGTTAGCTTTACAGCAGTTAGTTGTGACAATTACTTGGATATTGAACCAGATGGAAAAGTGATTCCAAAAACGGTAGAAGATTACCGTATGGTTTTAACGAATTCTTATTCAAAATATCCAACACACAAGTCGTTGACAGCTTTACGTACGGATGAGGTTACATTGAATGAATACTCAAATGACTTTATTTCGTACCGAGAAATTGCACAATGGAAGGATACAAATCCAGATCAAATATCAATTCAATTTCCTTGGGTTAGTTTTTATACGGTGATTTTTTATGCCAATCAAATCATCAACGAAGGACCAAAAACAATGGAAAACTCTGCTGAAAAAGATCAATTATTAGCAGAAGCTTATGCGTTACGTGCGTATGCGTATTTTGATTTGGTGAATTTATACGGAAAACCATATAATTCAGCAACAGCAAGTACAGACAAAGGTGTTCCTCTAAATTTAAAAGTAGATTTAGAAGCAACGCTTAAACCATCATCTGTTCAAGAAGTTTATAATCATATTGAGTCTGATTTATTGCAAGCGACAAAGTTGATGAAAATGAATCAGCAATTAGCTGGATTAAATTATAGATTCTCGAATGCAGCTTTAAAAGCTTTAGAAGCAAGAATCGCTTTGTATAAAAATGAATGGCAAAAAGCAATTGATTTTTCTGATTCTACATTAAAAATCAAAGGTGATTTAGTGAATCTGAACACAACAAAACAAGTTCCAAATCATTATACATCTGCCGAATCTATTTTAGCTTTAGACAATACATTGAATCCTGCAATTCAGTATATGTCATATGCTTCACCAGAACTGTTAAGTAGTTATGATACAGAAAATGATCTACGTTTTCCGCTTTATTTTGAGAAAAGTGGATCAAAATATAAAGTTATCAAAGGTGGAAATTCAGAGTTCAAAACGTCTTTCCGCGTAGCTGAATTATATTTTATCAAAGCTGAATCATATTTGAAATTAAATAAGTTAGATCAAGCAAAAGCAACTTTATTTTCAGTTTTACAAAATCGTTATACAGCAACTGGTTTTGCAAAATTACAAACAGAAATTTCTGCGATGAATTCTACTGAATTGATGAAGTTTATTTTAGATGAACGTTTTAGAGAATTTGCGTTAGAAGGACAACGTTGGTACGATTTACGTCGAGCAAATCAAAAACAAATTATACATCAAATTTCAGGTAAAGAGTATATTTTACAAGAAAATGATGTTCGTTATACAATAGAAATTCCACAAGCAGCTAAGCTCAATAATCCTCATTTATAACATTTTTAGACCGTCTTTATTCATCATTTAGACGGTTTTTTTATACTTTTGCATTCATGAAAATTGCAATTGTAGAGGACGAATTATTGGCGGTTACTTATCTAAAAAATCTGTTAGAGGAGCAATCGATTGTTGATATTTCTTCAATTACAATTTTGCGCTCAACAAAGCAAGCAACGGAGTTTTTTAGAGATAATTCGGTTGATTTAATCTTCATGGATATTCATTTGGGTGATGGGAAAAGTTTCGAGATTTTTCAGGAAGTTGAGATTCTAACGCCAATTATTTTTATCACTGCTTATGATGAATATGCGATGAAAGTTTTCAAGCATTTTACGATAGATTATATTCTGAAACCCTTTGAAGTAGAGGAGTTGCATATTGCATTGCAAAAATTCAAGACTATTCGAACTAGTTTTGATATTTCACCAACATTACAATCGATAGCTGTTTTAGAAAATTCACCGTCCGAGATTATGCATCGTTTTTTGGTAACGAATGGTAACAAATTACGTTCGGTAGAAGAACACGAAATTGCTTATTTTTTTGCTTCGGGAAAACATCTTTTTATAAAAACGAAAGATGAACAAACCTATATTTATGATGATACAATAAAGGATATTATAAATAAATTGGATGAAACTATTTTCTTCAAAATCAATCGAAAATTTATTGTTCACATTGATGCAATTACTGAAATAATAAGATATTCAAGTCAAAAAATTGAAATCCATCTTCAACCAAAATCCGAAGCTGAACAAGCTATTTTTATTAGTAAAACACAGATTAATGCTTGGATGGATTGGATGAATAGGTAAAAAAAATCTCACATTTGTGAGATTTTAATTAACTTATAATGTTACTTTTTATTAAAATCGTCATTTCTAGTGAAATTCTTTTAGAATTTTGTATCGAGAAAAAGATTTTAAAATATTAGTTTATAAATTCTCTAACATCAAGATAATTTCACTTTCGATACGTTGCATCATTTCAGGCAAAATTTCGATTTGATGTTTTACATTTTCGATGGTATTGTACGTCAATTCTCCCGTGTTCAAATTCAAATTATATTCAATTTGTCCTTCCCACGAATTACTCGATTCATAAAATGAAACCATTTCAAAAGGCAATCTTGGCAAAATTTCGCCAAAATGTTCTTCTAATTTGATTCGATTTTCTTGATTAATTGTTAGTTTTTCCATGATCTAATAATCATTGCATTAGCAGAAGTTTCGTAGAAAATAATCGCTAATAATTGTAAAAATTCAGCATGATTTAGCTTTCCAGCAACTACTTCTTCAATATCTGCTTCGTAATATTCTTCAATTGTTTTGGTCATCAAGGCCTTAAAATTCTCTAACGGAATATTTTGATCTTTCAATTCATTTAATAAATAATTATTCGAAGCTAAAAAATCAGGACGAGTTCCGAAAATAGGAGACTTACGAATATTTAACGCATTATGAAAAGTTTGCGAAATCAAAACGCCACGTTCCAATTCTTCGAATTCCCAACCTTTACGAACTCTTCTTGGATTATTTTCATAGAAAATATGGTTGTGAAAAGCGTGAATATGTTTCGCAATATCCGTGTTGGTATGTAAATAAAGAAACTGCAAAATCGAACTAAACAAATGATTTGCGTTCAGATTCGCTGGATAATACGTGTACAATAATGGATAATGAAACAATGTTGTGTACAACGGTGAAAAACTATCAATAATGTTTAGATTCAATACATTTATTCCTTCAAAATCTACTTTCTGATTCGTTTGATAATAATTAATTCCAGCCAAATAAATATCCTCATAACTCAATTCAAACTGATTAAGATACGCTCCAATTTGTTTGAAAAATGATGTATTTAAGTTATGATTTGTAACTAATTTATATTGTTTATTTTCAAATTCTTTAATAAAATCTAACTTAAACTCTGACTTTAAATTATCATTGATAACTTTATCAAAATCAAATGATTTATTTCTAATTACATTGACATAAATTTCGTTGTATGTATAAATAATTTGCTTTATTGGTTCTGTATCCAAAGCTTCAAACGGATTGATGTCAGCATTTGGCGTAGCATACAACGTAAACAAACGACGAAATTCTTGTTGAATCTTTTCTTCTTCCGCAAACATATTCATCAATTGATTGGTGTTCGCAGCAATAATACTTTCACCTAAAAAAAATAAAATACCAGCTTTCAAATCTTCATCAAAACCACATCTTTCAAGGGTTTGATCAAAATAAGTTTTGAATGGATTTTCAGGATTTTGGCTCATATCGAATAATTTTTTTTATCATTTAAAAAGTAAAAGTATTGATTTTTTGAAGATTTAAAACGAAAAAACCTCTGCAAAACAGAGGTTTTTAAAATTTATTTTAGTGAATTTGTTTAACTTGTTAAAATTCAACCATTGAAGGATTCAATCCAGAAAAACCATCAGCTGGCATTTCATCTATCGCTTTTACATCTTCTACACTTAATTTAAAATTATTTGAAGTTAAATTCGCTTCAATATTTTTTTCTGAAGAGGAGCGAGGAAGTGGTAAAATTTCTTTCGCCAAACAATAATTAATACAAATCTGACCAACTGAAACATTGTATTTATCAGCCAAAGAAACAATTAATTCGTTCTCCAAAATTCTTCCAGAACCTAGCGGACTCCATGCTTCAACTAACAAATCGTTTTGTCTACAAAAATCGACTAATTCTGGTTGCGAATGTCCTGGATGAATCTCAATTTGATTAACCATTGGTTTGATTTCAGCCGTTTCAAATAAAGCTTCCAAATGATTGATATTGAAATTACTCACACCAATCGCTTTTGCTTTTCCAGATTTGTAAATTTCCTCAAAAGCTTGCCAAGTTCCAGCATTCAATTCTGCCCAAGTATCAGGAAATTGCGTTTCATTTGCTGGCCAATGAATCAAATATAAATCCAAATAATCTGTCTGTAAATCAGCTAAAGTTTGCTCAAATGCAGCCATTGCTTTTTCGTATCCACGCTCAGAATTCCAACATTTAGATGTAATGAATAATTTACTACGATCTACATTTTCAGCTTTCAAAACTGTTCCAATTTCTTTTTCATTTTTGTAGATTGCTGCCGTGTCAATATGTGTATATCCTTTTGTTAATGCAATTTTTAGAGGTTCTATAACTTTTTCACCTTCCAATAACCATGTTCCAAATCCAATTGCAGGAATTTCGATCCCGTTTGATAGTTTAAAGTTTTCCATTTTTTCAATATTTTTATATTCAAATTTATCTCAAAACAACCAATTTCAATAATTAGTAGACGTTAATTCTTATGTTAAAACTCATTTATAGAAATCTTAAATTTAATTGTTTGTTAATAAAATAGTTCTATATTTATTCTCGAAAAGTGATAGGAAAAAATATTAAAAATGACACAATTTACAGGTACGATTGAGGATTTTATGAATACACATGAAGAATTTATTAATGCTTTGATTCTTAGAAAAATTAATCAACAAGTTGTATTAGATAAGAAAGATGCAGAAGATATTCAGCAAAATGAATTTATTCAACAAAAATTAGATGATTTAAAAGAACATATGACTGATTTGTTTGAAAATGAATTTGGTGATTGGGAAATTACAATGGATTTAGAATCTTTTGAACAAGAATTTGATAAACATTTTCAGATTTCGAAGCAAGAATTAGAAGATAATGTGCTGTTGAAGTAGGTGATTATGGAAGAAAAACAGATTTTACATGTTGATTTCGCAACTTTGAGACAATCGTATATAGAAGTCAAAAATTTTCTAGAAAAAACAACAAAAGAAAAAGTTGAAAATGTTGATGTTCTGATTGAGAAAGATTTATTTTTATCAGGATTAGATAATGAATCACTTTTGATAGCGTTTATAGAAAAATATGATATTGATTTTTCTAAATTTGATTATTCAAAACATTTTTTGTCAGAAGGAGAATTAGCGAATGGATTCCAAGTTGTCTTAAATATAGTTTTTCTTCCGTTATATTTTCTATTTTGGTTGATAAAAGAATTTACTTTTGATTTGATTGACTTAAATAAATATTTGATTAAGATTGTGAAATTATTTTCAACTAATCAAAGAGAAACTCGTGATATGAGTTTTGGAGATTTGTTAACTTCTTATGTCAACAAGAAATATACGTTAAGAAACACTACAAAATTCGTTTTGCATAATCCTAAACTCTCATAAAATCTTCTTCCAACAAGTCTTCTAAAGGACTTTGCATCAAAGATTGTGGTAAATTTCGGAAAGCAAAATTTCGTATATTCATCAAAAATTTATTGTCGACTTGAGCAACTTTTCCAGCCAAACGAGAAGTATCGATAATATAATGTGTTCGTTTCAAACGACGTAAATTATAATGTTCAAAAGCTAACAAAATATCAGTATCTTTTTTGATTAGTTCATCATACAAAACACAAACATCTTCAACAGCCATGCATGCGCCTTGCCCCATGTTTGGTGTGGTTGCATGTGCTGCATCTCCAATTAACAATACACGATTAAATGCATAATTATTAATCGGTTTTATATCCATAATTGGCGTAGCAATGATGCTTTCTGGATTCGTTTTTTGTAAAGTATTTCTGATTTGTCCCGAATAATCTTTGAACTGATTTTTAATATCACTTAAAGCGTAGTTGTAAACTTCAGAATTTAGTTTTGTATTGACACAAGCATACCAATAAATTTGATGATTGATTAATGGCGTCAAACCAAATCGACCATTTGGTCCCCATGTTTCGATGCTCTTTTTTGAATTGTAAGATTTATCCTCTACAATAGCACGCCAACAAATATAGCCTGCATAACGAGGTGTTGAATGTTTTAACAATTGTTGACGAATTGTAGAATTTATCCCATCAGCACCAATTAAATAATCACCTTCTGTAGAAGTTCCATCTTCAAAATGAAGGACAACTTTCTCAAAACTTTGTTCAAAGAATTTTATTTTTTTTGACGTTTTAATTTTATTCGAATCAATTTTCGAGACTAAATAATGATGTAAATCTGCACGATGAATGGCAAAATTTTCGTTGTTGTAATTTTTTCTTAATCGTTCTGTGTCCGCTTTCAGAATTGTTTTTTCTTTCCAATCTTGAATTTCAAAATCTTCTAACATATGCCCCAAAGGCGCAACCTCTTCTGCTAAACCTAGAATTTCAAATGCTTTCATTGCATTAGAAGCCAAACCAAAACCAGCCCCAATTCCTCGAACCTCTGGAGAAGCCTCGAAAATTTCGTAGTTATAATTTAAATCTTGCAAAGCTTTTGCTAAAGTTAAACCCGCAATTCCTGCACCCGCAATTAAGAATTTTTTACTCATTGATAAAAATAAAGTTCAAAATTAATCATTCTACTATAAACCAAAAAGAAAAGCGAATCAATTTGATTCGCTTTTTAGAAGTTATTTTGTCGAAAATTATTGTTCGTTAAAATATTTGTAGAAATATGGAATAGTTTCGATTCCTTTGTAGAAATTGAATAAACCATAATGTTCGTTTGGAGAGTGGATAACGTCAGAGTTTAATCCGAATCCCATTAAAACAGATTTTGTTCCTAATTCTTCTTCGAATAAAGCAACAATTGGAATAGATCCACCAGCTCTTTCGGCTAACGCTTCTTTTTCAAAAGTTTCAGCTAACGCTTTTTTAGCAGCGATAAAACCTGGGTGATTAGTTGGTAAAATATAAGGTTTACCTCCATGATGTGGTTTTACTTTAACTTCTACAGAAGAAGGCGCTAAAGTTGGGAAATAATCTGCAAATTGTTTTGTTACAACTTCTGGATCTTGTCCAGGAACCAAACGCATTGAAATTTTAGCATACGCATGAGAAGGAATAACTGTTTTAGCACCTTCGCCAATATATCCTCCCCAAATTCCGTTTACATCTAAAGTAGGACGAATAGAAGCTCTTTCGATTGTAGAAAAACCTTCTTCTCCTTGGATATCAGCAATACCAATAGATTTCTTGTATTCTTCTACATCAAATGGAATTTTAGCTAAATCAGCTCTTTCGTCTTCTGTTAATTCAAGAATTGGTTCATAGAAACCTGGAATTGTAATGTGACCTTTTTCATTGATTAATTTTCCAATCATTGTTGCTAAAACATTAATCGGATTAGGAACAGCTCCACCATAAACACCAGAGTGCATATCGCGATTAGCTCCTTTTACCTCAACTTCTACATAAGATAAACCACGTAAACCAACAGAAATAGAAGGTTGTTCGTTTGAAATCATAGAAGTATCAGAAATCAAAATCACATCATTTTTTAATTTCTCTTTATTGTTTTTAACGAAATTTACTAATGAAGGAGAACCAACTTCTTCTTCACCTTCGATCATAAATTTAACGTTACAAGGTAATTCGTTTGATTTGTTTAAAGCCTCAAAAGCTTTAACGTGCATAAACATTTGACCTTTATCATCAGCAGAACCACGAGCAAAAATTGCTCCGTCAGGATGAATTTCTGTCTTTTTGATTACTGGCTCGTATGGTCCAGATTCCCATAATTCTAAAGGATCAGCTGGTTGTACATCGTAATGTCCGTAAACTAAAACAGTAGGTTTTGAAGCGTCAACTATTTTTTCTCCGTAAACAACAGGAAAACCTTCTGTTTCGCATACTTCAACATTATCAGCACCTGCTTCTTTTAAATATTTTGCAACCATCTCGGCAGCATCATTTACGTCTTGTGTGTAGGCTGGATCAGCACTAACTGAAGGAATTTTAAGTAATTCGATTAATTCATCAAGAAAACGTTGTTTATTCTCTTGTATAAATTGTTGCGTATTGTTCATTTTTGTTTGTTATGAATAATAGGTAAATTTAAAAATAAAATCTTGATTAGACTTTCTTTTTCAAGAAAAATATAATGCGAAAACCTTTGTATCTTTGCAAAAAATTAGAGAATGATATTATATAATACAACTTTTATTGTTGAACAAGAAGTGCATGATGATTGGTTTGCGTGGATTCAGAAAGAGCATATTAATGATTATTTGAAATCAAATTGTTTTATCGGTGCTCGTTTAGGAAAAATAACTTCTCATATAGAACCTGGGGCGGTTTCTTATTCTTTGCAATTATTTGTGAATGATGAATTGACTTTAGATAAATTCAAGAATAATTTTTTATCAGAAATTAAACAAAAAAGTTTGCAAAAATACGCGACTAAAGTACTAAGTTTCGAAAGTGAAATGGAACATATAGGGGATTATAATTAAACAAAAGCTCGAGAAAATTCTCGAGCTTTTTTTATATTCTTTTTTGAAAAATAACTTCAATATTCAATTCAATCCATTGTTTGGTGCTAAAATCATAATATGACTTTGTAATATTTGTAGATAGACGATTGTAGTCTATAATTTTTAAATTTTCAATAGAAACATTTTTTTTATTTTCCTTGTTACCAGTATAGTTGCTTTCTGTATAACTACTATCTTTTATAACCATTACTTTATCCGATAATGTTGTAGATGTTACAAATCCATATTTTACAAAATCTGCATAACCGCTTGGTATACTTGGATAATCATAATTTATTAATGTTAGAGGAAAATTAAAGGAGATTAATTTTACTTTAGGTCTAACTTCTAAAAAGTTCTCTTGTTTATTAAGAATTTCAATTTCATCCAACAAATTAGTTGATGTTTTTTTATCATTGTTTAAATCAACTGGGATATTAGCTTTATAGGACACAATATTATAAGTCTCAACTACATCTTCTTCCGAAAAACCATCATCATCTTTACATCCAAAATTAATAAGAATTATACTAGATGCAAGTAGTAGTTTAAAGTAATTTGTAATCATATCATTATGAATTTTAGTAAATATAATAATTTCATTGATTTGTATAGTTATCAATTTTTGATTTATGTTTTTTTGACTTTAGTTGAATTATTTCAGAATTGGTTTCGATTTAGATAAAAATACCTATTACGATATTTTACTTCCGAAAAATTATAATTCAAACAAAGCGTTTGTTATTAAAATGGGCAAATCACCTGATAAAACAGAAAAATTGATGGACGCAAAAATGTAGTTCCAAAATAGAATAAAAAAATGCAGTAGTTTTTCTACTGCATTTTTTGTTTATGTTTAACCTTCGAAGCTTCTTACAGCGTCTAATGTTTTATTAATTTCAGCATCTTTAATTGCATCAGAAATAAACCAAGTTTCGTATCCAGAAGGAGCAATGTAAACTTCGTTCGTTAATAAATGATGGAAAAATTTGTTGAATCTTTCGTGGTTACATTTGGTCACATCTGTAAAGTTTTTAATTTCCGTTTGCTCTGTAAAGAAAACAGACATCATCGACCCTAAACGATTGATATGATTTGGAATTCCTTTTTCTGCAAAGATTTTAGAAATTTCAACATCTAAAGTTTCTGTAGCGTTATCAATTCTATTGAATAATGCTCTATCATTATTGATAATATTCAATGTTGTGATACCAGCACGCATAGCAATTGGATTTCCTGATAATGTTCCCGCTTGATAAACAGGGCCAAGAGGAGCAAGGTGATTCATGATTTCGCGACGAGCAGCAAAAGCACCAACAGGGAAACCTCCGCCAATTACTTTACCAAATGTTACAATATCTGCATTGATGTTTAAACGTTCTTGAGAACCTCCCATCGCTTGACGGAAACCTGTCATTACTTCATCAAAAATTAATAAAGCTCCATTTTCATCACAAATTTGTCTTAATCCTTCTAAGAAACCTTTTTCTGGAACAATACATCCCATGTTTCCTGCAATTGGCTCAACAATAATAGCTGCAATTTCGTCTTTATTTTGTTCGAATAAAGCTTTTACATCTTCCAAATTATTGTATTCTGCCAACAACGTATCTTTTGCAGTTCCTTGTGTTACACCCGGAGAATTTGGATTTCCGAAAGTTGCAGCACCAGAACCAGCTTTAATCAAAAATGAATCTGAATGTCCATGGTAACAACCTTCAAACTTTACAATTTTATCACGATTTGTATAACCTCTTGCCAAACGAATTGACGACATACAAGCTTCTGTACCTGAGTTCACCATACGAACCATATCGATGTTTGGAACTACAGAAGTAATTAATTTTGCAATTTCAGTTTCCAATTCAGTTGGTGTACCAAAAGAAAAACCATTTTTCATCTGCTCAACAGTCGCATTCAAAACACGCGGATCTGTGTGTCCAATAATCATTGGTCCCCAAGAATTGATGTAATCTACGTAAGCACGTCCATCTTCATCATAAATATAAGCACCTTCGGCTTTTTTGATAAAAATTGGCGTTCCTCCAACAGATTTAAATGCACGAACAGGAGAATTTACACCTCCTGGAATATATTCTTGCGCGTCTTTGAATAATGCGCTACTTCTTTGATACAACATAATTTTACAAAAATAGTTGCACAAATTTACTGAATCTTAAATGAATTATGAAGTGATTTTGATTAGATTATAAGTTTATGTGAAGATTTATTTTCTAAATACTCAATTAATGTTTTAATCAATTGATTTTCTTTCAAAATCGTTTGATTTCCAATCAAAAATAATTGCTCTTTTGCACGTGTTAACGCCACATTTAGTTTTCGGTCAACATTTCCTTGGTCATTCATATTCACCAACGCATTCAATTGTGAATAATATGTTACCGCAAAACTATACAAAATAATATCGCGCTGACTTCCTTGATAACGCTCAACTGTATCAACCGTTATTTGCTCGTAATTAGGAATATTTGCTAATTCTAATTTTTGTTTAATCAAGGCAATTTGATTACGGAAAGGCGCAATAATTCCAATTGTTTTCTTTGCATCAAATTCTTTTTTATTGATTTCGTATAAATGAATAATTTCTTGTACAAATTTCACAATCAAATCGGCTTCTTGCTCATTCGTTGAAGGCAAATAAGGATTTTCGTCCACATTGATAAACGCAAAACGATGATTCGTAATAAAGTTTTGTAAATCATTTGATTGATTATGATTTTCAAAATGTAAATCTGCACGTTGGCGATGTAAACTTTGCTTAATCTCTTCATTCAAATTTGGAATATCATAGGCAACATTTAATTTTCCATCATAAAAATAATTGTTCGGAAAATCTGCAATTTCAGCATGCATTCTTCCTTGATAAGTCAATTGGTCAAATGAATTTTCGTTATTATTACGCTCACAAAATTCATACAAACGTTCGAAAATTGAGTTTTTACGATTGATTAAACCAATATTTTCTAATAATTCGTTGTTCGTTTTTGCTAATTCAGGATTTTGCAAAACAATTGCAGGCAACTGTTTGTGATCACCAATCATGATAAAACGTTCTGCTTTTGGTAGAATTCCAACAATTTGTGGTTCTAAAATTTGTGAAGCTTCATCAATAATAATTGTATCAAATTTCTTTAATTTCAGAATATCATTTTTACTCGAAATTGAAGCAACCGTCGAAACAAAAATGCGTTGTTTACGAATAATATCTTGAATTGTTTTTCTCGAAAATTTTTCTCCTTTTTGCTCTAAATCAACATCTTTTTGCTCGATAATTTTATTCAATAAATTAGGATGAAATTCAGGAGAAGTAGATAATTCATTCCCAATTCTGATGAACTTTTGTTCAATTTGATCAGAAATAGCCGAATTTATCGATTCACATAATTCATCAACCGCACGATTTGTATACGCCAAAAGCAAAATATTACAATCTTGTTTCTCGTAGATTTCTTTCACCAATTCTTTGATGATAATCGATGTTTTTCCTGTTCCTGGAGGTCCATTCAACAAGAAATAATCTTTAGAAGAAAGCGCTTTTTTCAAGATTCGATTTTGTTCATCCGAAAGATTTGAGTTAAAATACGCATAATCCATTTGATTTCTTGGAATAGATTGCGTTAAAATCAAATCTTTTTTTGCTTTAGAAGAATGAATTAATCCATACAGATTTCGGTACATCGAAACAAAAGAAGAATCCATAAAATCGCGTTCCAAAGCCCATTTTCCTGATGAATCAAACGAATCAAAAAAGCGTGTGTTGGGCTGCTGATAACGAAAACGCAACACAATAAATTCTCTCGAAATACTTTTGATGGTACATTTAAAAACCTGATTTGTTAAAACCGAATCTTTGAAATTATTTCTTGGATAAAGAATGCAAATATCACCTTCGCGAATCGAAATAAAATCATTCGCAGGATTAGTTCTTTTTAACTTGATTTCACGTTTTGGATCAGAAATATGATTTTCTACAATTTCTAAATCATAAATAATCTCGAAATTATTATTTTTTTCTTCGAAAGTATTCAGCCACAAACTCGCCAAACCGTTGTTAGAAGTTGATTGTCCCAAACCAAGTTTCGCCATATATTGCTCTTTCGCAATGAAATTCGTAAACGAATAAAAATAAGCTTTTTCTAACGGTGAACTATTTTTGATCGGATAGATAAATTTATCCAACTGTTCTTCTAAAATTTCTTTGAAACGAGGATTAATTTTTCGTTTGATAAAATTGGCAGGTTTAATCGAATAAATAGTTGATTCAATATCGGTTAATGCATGATTTGCTAACCGATTTTCATTGATAATTATTCGATTTCGTAAATCAAAAATACGTTGAACTCGCGCTAAAGTTGGCACATCAAAACGTAAATTTCCTTGATATACTTTCGAATAGAAGATATAACCTTCGGTGTTTTTTGTGACATCTTTAAACTCTAAATCATATAAAACACCAATAATTTGGTAATATAAAAAGAGCTGCGTCGCATGATTTGGCTTGACACTTTTTCCATCATCAGGAAAAGGTGCACCACCAGATTTCAGCTCGATAATTTTATTTTTTCCTTCGGGATTAATGTCTAATAAATCTAAACGACCCTGAATACCATATTGTTCGCACAAAAATGAAGGCTCTATTAATGCACGATCCAACGAAATATCATATTGAGGAAAATCCTCGGTCAACACTTTTTGAATACGGTCAAAATGACCTTTTGCTTCCAGATAATAATCTTTCAAGTCTTGTGGATTCGTCAAATCGTTGCAAGCCGTATATTCTAATGGATAATTTTTGAAATCATTCTTGAAAATCTCATTAAAATCTGTGTTTTCAATGTTTTCTGTTGAAAAATGATCGACTACTGAATTGGCAAAATTTCCTAAACGAATGTGTTTACTATTTGGCGATTCTTCAAATTTTTTCTGAATATAATGCAATTCAGAAGTTCCATAATCCTGAAAACATTCAGCAATTGCCGAAATATCAACCAAATAATCTGGTTCGAGAATGATAAAACGTGGATGATAAATTCCTTCTTCATCAATCGTCGAATTGACTAAATTTAATTGTGCACCAACCCAAAAATCCTCAACAGAAGTAAAGTTTTCATTTACGCCATCCTCATCAATTTGAACTGTAATATTTTCTTCTGTTTCATTATCTTCATGATCGCAAATCAAACAATCTCGTTTGATTTCAATCACTTGAACACGCAATTTTTTAACCCGATTTCGAGTAAGAATTTTGTTTGTATAAAATTCTTTTTCAGGAAAATAGTAGATAATTTCTGCTGGAATCATTACTTCATAAATCGAAGAAATAAAATCTGCAACATATTTATAATGTGTAAAATATTCGTGTTCTGTCGGTTCGTATTTCTCGCTCAGAATTCGTTGAGCCGTTTTACGAAAGGAATGAATTTTAGTGGAAACTTGGTATTGATTACAGATAAAAGATAGCTTCGAGAAAAAGTTAGAAAACTGTAAAGCTTCGTTTTTTGTCAACTCAAATGCAATATTTTCAACCAAACGTTTTAAATCTAAATATTTAAAATTGATTGGTTTATTGGCAAGTTGAATTTGTAAAACTTCATTTAGCAGTTGATTTCCTATTTCTTCTCGATTCACGGCGATTAATTTGGTGTAAAATTAAGACTAAATATTGTATTAAAAAGACGTTTAATCCCACGTTTTCCAATCATCACTTGTAAACAACCATTTTGGAGTTTTAATTTTACCTTGTTGTAATTTATACCAAGGATTTAATTTTTTATTCATCGGATAATTAAGAATTTGAATTTTTTCAAATTATTTAATTCTCAAAGGTGAAACAATGACAGCAAATCCATCAGGATCTAAGAAAGAAATTCCGTTATCATTCCAATATGGATTTTTAGATTTTATTGGTTTGATATGATGAAATTATAAACGCTCAATAATTTTTTCATATTCTTGTTGTGTTGTTGGATAAAATACCAAACAATTGTCTTCATCAAAGTGATGATTTATATTTTCGTGAGTTGTTGTAAATTTTAGATGCCAGTTTAAATCTGGTTTTCCAATAAAAATACCATCATATCCATTATGATTTTGAAACTCTCCAAGAATTTCAAAATTTAAAACTTTAGTATAGAATTTTTTTATTTAGTTGATTTGATTGGTATGACGAGCGACTCAAAATTGCATAAAATTCACTATTATTATTGATTGAAAATTAGTTTATTTTATTGAATTTTATGGAAATAATTTTAGTACAATGAAGAAAACTCTTTTATTAATTTCGTTTATTATTTTTAGTTTATTTAATGTATTTGCTCAAAAACAAAAAGATTCTAAAAGTTCTGAAGTTATTATTTCAAAAGATTTTAAAAATAAATTAGATCCAATTAAATCAAATTTTAATCGAATTAATTCGATTAAAATTTGGACAAAAATAAAAGAAATTGAAACTGATGATTCTACCGAAGGTGGTTTTATTAATTATTATTTTTTGAACGATAAATTAGAAAAAATTGTGGTTCGAAAATTTGGAAAATCAGGTCAATATTTAGCCGAATATTATTTGTTAAATGATAAATTGTCTTTTGTTTTTGAACAAGGTACAACTTATAATTTTCCTTTATATTGGAAAGGATTTGATGATAAAAAATCGAAAATTGAAGAATTTCGTTATTATTTTGAAGATAGAAAATTGATTCATTTTATAGGAAAATCTAAAAATTACAAAACTGAAAGTAAAGATACTTTGGACGAATTTGATGAGATAATTAAGAAAGAGAAAAGTAATTAGATAAATCAAAATAACTACATTTATTAAAAATTAAACAATGAAAATTGCCATATTAGATGATTATCAAAATGCTGTACCGTATTTGAAATGTTTTGATTTAATAAAAGATTATGATGTTAAGGTTTTAAATCGTTCATATACAAATACAAAGGATTTAGCAAAAGAAATTGAGGATGTTCAAATTTTAGTTTTGATAAGAGAACGTACGAAAATAAATGAAGAATTATTATCCCTTTTACCAAATTTGAAATTAATTAGTCAAACAGGCAAAATTTCAAATCATTTAGATTTAGCCGCTTGTACAAGTAGTGGAGTTGCTGTGTCAGAAGGAATTGGTTCTCCTATTGCTCCAGCCGAATTAACTTGGATGTTGATAATGAATGCAACTCGAAAAATACCTCAAGCTATCGAAGCGATGAAAAAAGGCGAGTGGCAGACTAATATTGGTTCTACAATAAATGGTAAAACAATTGGAATTTGGGGATATGGAAAAATAGGACAGATGATTGCACAATATGCAAAAGCTTTTGGAACGAAAGTGCAAGTTTGGGGAAGTGAAAATTCTCGTCAAAAAGCATTGGAGGATGGTTTTCAAGCAAGTAATTCTAAAGAAGATTTTTTCTCTACAAGCGATGTTGTTACACTTCATATTCGATTAAATGAGCAAACAAAAGGTATTGTGAAATTTGAAGATTTGAAATTAATGAAACATGATGCAATTATTGTAAATACTTCTAGAGCTGAACTAATTAAGAAAAATGATTTAAGTAAAGCTTTAAGTCAAAATACACCAACTTATGCTGCTTTAGATGTATATAACTCTGAACCAATTTATGATAAAAATAATGAATTTCTAACGAATCCGAATGTAATTTGTACGCCGCATTTGGGTTACGTTGAAGAAAATAGTTACGAATTATATTTCTCAAAAGCTTTTGAAAATGTTGTGAATTATATTGAAGGAAATCCAATCAATATTGCAAATCTTGAAGTTTTAGATTAATAAAAAATCCGTCAATTGACGGATTTTTTTAATACACTTCTTCTTTTTTGAAGAAAACTGTGTCATTTCCTTTTCTAAATTTCAGTTCCGAATATCGAATCGTATAATCATCGGACATTCCATAAGTTTCTAAAATAAAATTATCCTTAAAACGATAATTTCTATTGGTTTTATGTTTTGCATTTGAACCTAATTCTTCTTTCAAACTCAATATTACTGGAGAAATTTTGAATCGAGGATCAGTTTCTATTCGATTAATAATGGTATTGACATCGGCAGAATCCATAATCAAAACTGTTTCTTGTTTCATGTTTTTAATTCCAGAAATAACTGTCGAAACAATTTTTAAATTTCCTTTAAACCCAATTCCAGCTTGGTGTAAATCGGTTTTCAAATCATCATTAGAATACATTTGACTTCTGTAACCATATTTCACCATCGGAATCATCACAATAAAAAATATCGCAAGCGAAACTATCATTGCAGCTTTGTTGTAGCCTGCCATTCTCAATCCATAATATATAAATGGAATCAAAATCAATAATACAATTCCGAATATAATGACAGCAATTAATCCTGATTCCATTAGCCGTTAATCATATTTAAAAATTCGTCCTCGGTCAACACGACAACTGTTCCAATTTCTTCTGCTTTTTTCAATTTACTTCCAGCTTTATCGCCAGCAACCAAAAAATTTAAGTTTTTAGAAACTGCAGAAATATTTTTTCCACCATGATCTTCCACCATTTTTTGTGCATCAGTTCGATTGAATTTAGTCAAAGTTCCTGTAAACAAAAACGTTTTGCCTTCCAAAGAATCTGACAAAGGTTTTGCTTCTTCACCAATCTCGAAATTCAACCCGTAATCACGTAAACGTTGAATCAAAATTTGATGCTGTTCTTCTTTAAAATATTCCTTAATCGAAATTGCAATTTTTTCTCCAACATCCGTTACAGAAACTAATTCTTCCATTGTTGCATTCATCAAACGATCAATAGTTTGAAAATGTTTAACCAATTTTTTTGCAACCGTTTCACCTACATGACGAATTCCAATTGCGTACAACACCTTTTCGAAAGGTTGCTCTTTAGATTTTTCGACAGAATTAATAATATTTTGAGCAGATTTTTCAGCCATTCTTTCCAGAGGCAAAATATCTTCTTTTTGTAAAGTATAAAAATCAGCAATGTTATTAAGCAAATTTGCTTTGTGTAGCAAAACAGCTGTTTCACCACCAATACTCTCAATATCCATTGCTTTTCGAGAAACAAAATGCTCTAATTTTCCAATTATTTGAGGTTCGCAACCATTTTCATTTGGACAATAATGCTGTGCTTCGCCATCGTTACGAATTAATTCTGTTCCGCAAGAAGGACAATTTTTAATAAATTCGATTTCTTCCGTTCCAGGTTTGCGAACATCAGTATTAACACCAACAATTTTCGGAATAATTTCGCCGCCTTTTTCCACATAAACCATATCACCAATGCGGATATCCAACTTTTTAATAATATCTTCGTTGTGGACAGAAGCACGTTTTACGATTGTTCCAGCCAAAGAAATAGGTGCAAGATTTGCAACAGGCGTAATCGCTCCAGTACGACCAACTTGATAATCGATGCTCAATAATTCGGTTTCGGCAGCTTCAGCTTTAAATTTATACGCCATTGCCCAACGTGGAGATTTCGCAGTATAACCTAATTCATCTTGTTGCGAAAAAGAATTTACTTTGATCACAATTCCGTCCGTTTCGTAAGGTAAATTTTTACGTTCGATATCCCAATGATCTACAAAAGCTAAAACTTCTTCCAAAGAAGTACATAATTTTGATGTATGCGGAATCTTAAAACCTAATTCATCAGCGGCTTGTAGCATTTCCCATTGTGTAGAATAAGGTAAATTATTTCCGATAAAATAATATGGGAAACATTGTAAACCGCGTTTCGCAACTTCTGTATTATCTTGTAATTTTAATGATCCAGAAGCGGTATTTCGAGGATTTGCATACAATTCTAAACCATTATTAGCGCGTTCTTCATTAATTGAAGCGAATTTATTGAGCGGAATTGTAATTTCGCCACGCATATAAAAACGTTCAGGATAATTTCCTTTCAATTTCAATGGAACAGATTGTATAGTACGTATATTATTCGTGATTTCATCACCTTGTGTTCCATCTCCACGCGTTACAGCCTGCGTCAATTCTCCATTTTCATACAAAATAGAAATCGAAGCGCCATCATATTTCAATTCGCAAACAAATTCTACTTTTTCACCTAACGTTTTCTCAATTCGTTTTTCCCAATCTTGTAAATCTTCAATTGAATATGAATTGTCTAACGAATACATTCTAAATTCGTGTGTAATCGTCGGAAAATTTTTTGTAACCATTCCACCAACGCGTTGTGTAGGGGAATTAACATCAAAAAAGATAGGATTTTCGTCTTCTAATCGTTTTAATTCTTTCAATTTCAAATCAAATTCGAAATCAGAAATTGTCGGATTATCTAAAACGTAATAATTATAATTATGCTGAGTAAGCTCTTCTCGAAGCGCTAAAATTTTGTCTTGTATTTCCATTCTAAAAATGTTACCGAACAAAGATAAACACTTGAATTAATACGAACAATTTTTAAAATAATTTGGAATGATTTATATTTAGGAATATTTATTGCAACGTTTATTGAAAAATAATCAACTATGAATAATTTATTAGAAGTTTTGGACACAAAATCAAAAGGTTTTGAAAATACAGTTTCTATCGTAACAACTGGAGCAGCAGCAGGAATTGCAATTTCGAAAGCAATTAATAAGAACGAAAAAATTGGAGCTGTTGTTGGAGTAGGAGTAGGCTTGCTGGTTTATGCAATGTTTAGTCCTCAAAACAAATTGGAAAAAGAGAATAAAAAATTGGAAAAGCAAATAGAAGAGTTTGAAGCTAAATTGGAAAAATAATCTGTTTTTATTTGTAAGTATTTTAACTTATTTGGTGAGTTTAATTTTGCCTGTTCACTTATTAAGTATTGATTTTATTG
>NZ_DINY01000024.1:0-79980 GCF_002426075.1 Empedobacter sp. UBA5528
AAAATTCAGGGGGATATCCAGTGTAACTTCTGTACTAGGAACATAACTATTTTGCTGAGCATAAGTATAAGACAAAGCTAATAAAGCAAGTAGCACTATATTTTTCTTCATGTATTACTTTTTAATAATTTTAATAGATTCAGTTTGGTTATCGTGGTTGATTTTTAGGATATAAACTCCACTAGGATAGTTTCCTAAAGAAATTGGTGTAGAACGGTATTTCACGTCTTTTGATTGTAGATGTTGCCCTATTAAATTATAAACGTCAACAGATGCTTTTTTGAAGTCTTTATTGATTAAAATATTCACCACATCTTGGGTTGGGTTGGGATAAGCTTCTATAAATACACGTTTGATATCATCTGTATCTTTTCCTAATTTCACTAAATAAAAATCAGATTGACCTTTATTTCCTTTGGCTTGTTGTGTAGAGTTTCCAAATAGTATAATTGACCCATCACGAGTAGTGATTGCTTTTTCAAGGTAATTAAATCCTTTTTCTCCAAAAGTTTTAGACCATTTTTCTGTTCCATTTTCATCAAATGACTTTGTGATGTAATAACTTTCAATAGAAGAAGTTGTCGTTTTTTGTTGTAAAGTTGAGATTTGATTGGCTGTTAAAATAAACGTATCATTAATGGATTGAATTTCTGTGATGGATAAATCTTTTTGTTCTTCTATTTTGGTTGTTTTGTGAGGTTGAAGATTCAAATCTGTTTGAATAATTTTTGTCTGAATTTTACTCCCATTTTTTTCATTAATAGCAAACAAATAATTATTCTCTTGTTCTTGAAAAGAAATCAAAAAGTTTTCAGCATTTAAACCTAAATTATTCTCCGAAATAATTTCTCCTTTTTGATTAATTTCGACAATCCAAGTTGAATTGAATTCATGATCAATTGTTTTATTGCCACTTGCTGGAGAATTAGAATTTCCAACCAACAAAAATCCTTTTTTAGTCTCAATAACTGATTTTAATTTATCATCAAACAATCCTCCAAAGGTATTTTCCCAAAGAAGTTCTCCTTTTTCATTTAACTTGATAATGTAGTAATCATTTCCTCCAAAATGTTTACTTTTCTTTAGTTCAGAAGAAGCAGAATTGGAATTTGAAGCAATTAAATAACCTCCATCATTGGTTCTAATCACATCAACAGGAATATCATTTCCATTTCCTCCAAAAGAATTTTGCCATTGTAGTTTTCCCTGTGCATCAATTTTTATCACCCAAATATCTTCAGCTCCTTGATTATTGGATGTTTTATCTCCTGATTTTGATGATGTAGAAGCTCCTGCTAAGATATACCCTCCATCAGCAGTAGGCTTAGCCGTATATAAGAAATCTGAACCGTTTCCTCCAAATGAATTTTGCCATTCTTGCTTCCCATTTTCATCCATTTTCCAAATGAAATAATCTAAACTTCCTTGATTTTTCTTTTGGATATCTCCTGTTGCATCAGAAGCAGAACTGCCTAAAATCAAGAATCCATAATCAGGTGTAGAAATAGCATTATAAAGATATTCTGCTTGTTCTCCTCCTATAGATTTTTCCCACAACACATCTTGTTGTGCTGATAGCCCATACATAGAAAATAAACAGAATACCGACAGTAGAGTTTTTCTCATATATGTTAGTGTTAATTAGTAATCGAATATACTCCTTTTTTTGTAAATGATTGATATTTAACAAAAAATAATATTCTGCTATAGTAACTACGTTTAAAAGAATTGCACGCCAAAAAACATTAAAATAAAAAAGGAGCTAATTAATAGCTCCTCATTTATTTTGGAAAGTTTTTTTTGCTAATTATTATTTAACAAATTAATACGCTTTTGCATATAAAACTCTGTATTTTGCTGGTTTTCCAGAGAAAACATCTACTCCTTCAGTAGGCGTTTCAAAAGCTTGAGGAATACAACGAATTGTTGCTTTCGTCTCATTTTTTATAGCTTCTTCTGTTTCTTCTGTTCCGTCCCATAAAGCTGAAACAAAACCACCTTTATTTTCGATAATATCTTTGAATTCTTCAAAAGTTGTTGCTTCTGTTGTGTGAGTATCTCTAAAATCTGACGCTTTTTGGAATAAATTAGTTTGAATATCTTCTAATAATTTTTCTACTTCAGTTGATACATTATCTAAAGCGATGAATTGTTTTTCTAAAGTATCACGACGAGCAAGCTCAACATGACCTTTTTCTAAATCTTTTGGACCAATTGCGATACGTACAGGAACACCTTTCAATTCGTATTCAGCAAATTTCCAACCTGGTTTCGTTTTATCATCATCATCAAATTTGATCGAAATTCCTTTCGCTTTCAATTCAGACGAAAATTTATCCACCACTTGACGAATTTCTTCTAATTGTTCTTCTGTTTTATAAATTGGAACAACAACAACCTGAATTGGCGCTAATTTTGGAGGTAAAACTAATCCTAAATCGTCAGAATGCGTCATAATTAATGCACCCATCAAACGAGTAGAAACTCCCCAAGAAGTTGCCCAAACATATTCTTGTTTTCCTTCTTTGCTTGCGAATTTAACATCAAAAGCTTTTGCAAAGTTTTGCCCTAAAAAGTGAGAAGTTCCCGCTTGTAAAGCTTTACCATCTTGCATCAACGCTTCGATTGTATAGGTATCATCAGCACCCGCAAAACGCTCAGAATCTGACTTTCTTCCTTTTACAACTGGAATTGCCATAAAATTCTCTACAACATCCGCATATACTTCTTGCATTTGTTGCGCTTCCGCAATTGCTTCTTCTTTTGTTTCGTGAGCTGTATGCCCTTCTTGCCATAAAAACTCGGCAGTTCTCAAAAACAAACGCGTACGCATTTCCCAACGCACAACATTTGCCCATTGATTAATCAAAATTGGTAAATCGCGGTACGACTGAATCCAACCTTTGTATGTACTCCAAATAATTGCTTCTGAAGTTGGACGAACAATTAATTCTTCTTCTAATTTTGCTTCTGGATCTACAATCAACTTTCCTTTGTTATCAGGATCATTTTTCAATCGATAATGCGTTACAACCGCACACTCTTTCGCAAAACCTTCTGCATTTTTTTCTTCGGCTTCGAATAAACTTTTAGGAACAAATAAGGGGAAATAAGCATTTTGATGACCTGTTTCTTTAAATCTTTTGTCTAATTCTGCTTGTAGTTTTTCCCAAATAGCATAGCCATATGGTTTGATCACCATACACCCTCTAACCTTCGAATTCTCAGCTAAATTTGCTTTTACAACAAGCTCATTGTACCACTTAGAATAATCCTCAGCACGAGTTGTTAATTTTGCCATAATCTTTTATATTTGTTGATAAGTTTCGTATCTTTACTTGGCATTAAAATTGCCTATAAATTTATGCAAATTTAATTATTACAAACGATGTAAATTTATAATTATGAACAAAGTTTATAAAATTTCTAATAAAATTTCTGCAACTACATTAATTCTTGTGGCTGCATTAGGAATTTCATCTTGTTCGACTTATCAACCAAGTGGTTACGAAAGCGACGGAGTTTACTATAATCCGAAAACAGATAAAACCTATCAACAAGCTCAACTACAACATGGTAACGAGCAAGGAGAACAAGAAAATAAAGGGGAAATAAAAATTGGTAGTCCATACTTCGATGCAGAAGGAAATGGTGCTGAACAATTTTATTACCAAGATGATGTTGATAGCACAAATGATAATACTCAATCTAAATCAGCAACCAAAGTTAAAATTAACGGATATGGTTTAGGTGGTTACAATTATTTTGGAAACAACGACTATACATTAACTTATAACGGATCGAGTAATTATAACTGGGGACGTAATGATGGTGTAGAAATTAATATCTGGAACAACTATCCTTGGTACAGCTACGGATGGGGAGGTTTCTATAATCCATATCGTTGGGGATATTACAATCCTTGGTATGGTGGATGGTACGGAAACGGATTTGGTATTTCATTCGGATGGGGATGGAACGATCCATGGTATAATGGATATTATGGTTGGGGTTGGAATAGACCTTACTACGGTGGATATTACGGAGGTTACTACGGATGGAACAATTGGTACGGATATCCTGGTTATTATGGATATGGATATGGATACAATCGTCCAAGAGGAATTTATTCTCAACCAGGTTACAGAAATGGTGGTCGTTTAAATAACACGATTAATTCTACTCGTCCTGTTGGAAGTTTAAATGGTAGAAACAACCAAATCTCTACAGGTTTAAGACCAACTCGTGATAATACAATTAACAATACAACACGTCCAACTCGCGAAGTAAGACCAGGTGCAGACCAAAGTCAAATTAACGGAACTCGTCCTACAAGAGAGGTTAGACCTTCTGTTAATCAAGGACAGATGAATAATACACGTCCAACTCGTGAAGTAAGACCAAGTGTAGACCAAAGTCAAATTAACGGAACTCGTCCTACAAGAGAAGTTAGACCTTCAATTAATCAAGGACAAATGAACAACACGCGTCCAACTCGTGAAGTAAGACCGACACAAACACAACAGCCTACTTACAACACAAGACCGACTCGCGAAGCTCAACAATACCAACAACCAACGAGAAGCTATGAAAGAACAAATAGCATGAACAATTCTCGCCCATCATATTCTACACCTTCTCCAAGTAGAGGTAGTAGTATGAGTAGCGGAAGCATGGGAGGTGGTTCTCGCGGAAGTAGCACAGGAGGAGGCTCTCGTGGTGGAGGAAGAAGATAACTAGATTTAGATCATATAAAAATGAAAAAAATATTATTAAGCCTTTGTACCTTAGTTGGTACATTGGCTTTTGCACAACAGAACAAAGGATACGAAACTCAGTATTCTACAAATGCTATAAATTTATATTCGCAAGATATTAACAGCGGAAATGCTAAATATATTGGTGTTGGTGGAGCTGTTGGTGCATTAGGAAGTGACATTACTTCAGTCGAACAAAACCCTGCTGGATTAGGAGTAGCAATTAACTCTGATGTCCAAGTAACAGCTGGTGTTTCTACTTTTAGCAACAAAACTAATTTCGGAACAAATATCAAAGAATCTGAAAGTAATTTTGATTTCCAACAATTTGGAGGAACATTTGTTTTTGCAAATGAAGCTTCAAAATGGAATCGTTTCACAGTTGGCGTAGCTTATCTTAATCAGCGTTTAGACAATTATTCATCAATTGGAACAAATGAAGGAATTAAATTTTCTGAACCAAATGGAACTTTCAATGGTTACATTAAAGATATTGATGGATATAAATCTAAATTCTCTGTTAATTTAGGAACAAGTTATGACGACAAAGTTTATTTGGGATTTGGATTAAACTTCCACGAAACTAACTATTCTGGTTACGAACAATATGCAGAGCGTGATGACGACAATGGAAAAACCTACGTATACAATGCAGATGGAGCTCCATATAGTGAAATTGGACAAGGATTTTCTTTCTCTTTAGGTGCTATTTACAAAGTGAATCACAATGTACGTTTAGGCGCAGCCTATCATTCTCCAGTTTGGTACAATATTTCTAAAGATTTTTACTCAGCTAATTTTAACAGTGATAAAACTGCTGTAGATTCTTATTATATGTATTCTTCTGATTATGATATGACTCGTGGTGGACGTCTTGTAGGAAGTTTAGGTTTTGTTGTTGGTAAAAATTTATCTCTGGGTGCTGATTATACGTACCACATGAACAATGACACGAAACTAAAGCCTACACAATATTTTAATGGAGATAATAATTTCATCAATGATGTTGTAAAAAATTCAAGTGAAGTTAGAGTTGGTGCAGAATACCGTGTAGATCGTTTCAAAGTAAGAGCGGGTTATAATTATATAACTTCTCCTTACAAAGATTTTACGATGGATATTGCGAACGAAAACAATGTTGTGACAAATGCAGCTGTTTTATCGAAAGCATTTCAAGGAGATATCAATCGTGCAAGTTTTGGTTTAGGATATGATTTTGGTGGATTCTATATAGATGCAGCTTATCAATATCAAACGCAAAAATATCAACAATTGATTGGTGGAACAGATTATATTAATATTAATAATGAATTTGTTTCTTTACCTAATACTTATGCTCCAAAAGTTAAATTAGACAACAATTTATTCTTATTGACATTAGGTTGGCAATTCTAATAAAAAAAATAGATATAAAAAAAATCGGATGAAATTCATCCGATTTTTTTGTAGTACTAAATATTAACTTATCATAGTTTTAAACAAAAACTATTAGTTTATTCTTTTGATAGAAGACATTCCAGAAGTGCTCACTTTCGTTTTCAAACCATTTTCGTCTACATAACGAACAGAACTCGCTCCAGAACTATCAGCAGTCAAACTATTCACAGCCCAAACTGTTGTAGAACTTGCTCCTGAACAATCAACAACTACATTCGCAGCTTTCAATTCTTTTCCAATAAACGAAGAAGCTCCTGAAACTGAAATGTTTAAATCCTGTACATTTCCAGAAATTTTCATACTTGATGCACCAGAATTATCAACCGAAATAGAATTCGAAACCACATCTAATTTTAAATTACTAGCTCCTGATAAATCAACAGCCATTTTTTCTACTTTCTGCGTTGGCAAAACGGTAACACTCGTTGCACCTGATAGATCAAACGAACGTAATTTTTGATGAGGGAATTTAATTTTAATAGAAGAATTTTTCAAGTTTACGGTTCCATTAATTTTCATAACCAAAACACCATTTTTCACTTCAGTCGTGATTCTATTCATAATATTATCTGGCGCTTCAACAGAAATTTCACCATTATAATTACCATCAGAAACAGTAACACTTATTGCACTGCTTACATCAATTCCTTCAAAAGAAGATATCTTACGCATTTCTGTAATTGTATTACTACTTGCCTCTACTCGGTCTAAATAATTAGAAACTGGCGATTTAGAATTTAAATCTACCGAACAGCTCGCAAATCCTAACGAACTGAATATTAAAATTGGAAGAAAAATGTATTTCATATTGATGTCTTTTATTATTAAGACGTATTAACTTCTAAAAAGTTACAAAAAATATTCACTTTATTCAAATTTCTAAATCAATCCGTCATAAATATTTAGTAATTTCGCTAACTATGAAAATCATCAGTTACAATGTAAATGGAATTCGCGCTGCGATGACTAAAGGTTTGGTTGAATGGTTAGAAGCTGCACAACCAGATGTTTTTTGTATTCAAGAAACAAAAGCAATGCAAGAACAAGTGGACACAAAACCGTTTGAGGAATTGGGTTATCACATTTATTGGCATGCAGCGGAGAAAAAAGGATACAGTGGAGTTGCTATTTTCTCGAAAATAAAACCTAATCATGTACAAATAGGAACTGGAATAGATTATATTGACAAAGAAGGTCGCGTTTTGAGACTTGATTTTGACAATGTTTCGGTAATTAGTTTGTATTTGCCAAGTGGAACAAATATTGATCGATTAGATTTTAAATTACAATTTTGTGAAGATTTTAAAGATTACATCAAAGAACTTAAAATCTCTCATCCAAACATTGTAATTTGTGGCGATTATAACATTTGTCACGAAGCAATCGATATTCACGATCCTGTTCGTAATGCGAAAGTTTCTGGTTTTTTACCTGTCGAAAGAGAGTGGATGACTGCTTTTCTTGATGAATGTAATATGATTGATTCTTTTCGTTATTTTGTAAAAGAACCTCATCATTACTCATGGTGGTCTTATCGTGCAAATGCGCGCAACAATAACAAAGGTTGGAGAATCGATTACAATATGGTGAGTAATACATTAGAAAAAAATATGACGCGTGCAACGATTTTACCAGATGCAAAGCACTCAGATCATTGTCCTGTTTTATTAGAATTAGACGTTTAAGATTATATAAATGAAAAAAATTGTACTTTGTTGTTTAACACTTTTTGCAATTGCAAGTTGCGTTCCTCAGAAACAACACCAAGAATTGGAAGCTAATTATTACAGAGCTTTAGACGATCAATCAAATACATCTAAAGATTTGACATTAGCTAATTTGAAAATCGAAACTCTTGAAAAAGATTTAGCAAAAGCTAAAAGCGAATTATACATCAAAGATACAGCTTTGACAAATGCGCAAGCTATGATTAGAATGGCTCAAAAAGAACATGATACTAATTTGCAAGAATTGTATTCTGCATTGAATAGTTCTGGAGAAAAATCAAAACTTTTCTATACTCAATTAAACGAAAAAGAAAAGCAAGTTGCAGAATTAACTCAAAAAGTAAAAGATTTAGATGCTAAGATTGATCAAAAAGATACAGAAATCTTCAATCTAAAAAGACAAATCTTAACACAAGAGATTAACCAAAAGGTTTCGGAAGCAACAGCTACGCCTCCTAAAACAACAACTCCAGCAAAACCAAAAACAACAACAAAAAAGTAAATATAAAAGTCTTATCATAATTGGTAAGACTTTTTTTATTCTTTAAATCGAAGTAACTTTGCAAGAACTAAAAAGTTTTAATGAAAGTTATTTGCGAAACAAAAAGTTTGGTCTTACGAGAGTTTTTTGAGATTGATGCATTCGAATTATTTCAATTAAATTCTGACAAAGAATTGATGAAAATCGTCAACGAAAAACCGTATAAATCTGAAGACGAAGCGAAGTTTTTTATCGAAAATATGGAGAAACATTACCAAGAATATGGTTTTGGTCTTTGGGGTGTTCACGAGAAAAAAAGCGGACGATTTGTTGGTTGGGGAGGTTTGCGCCAAACAAAATACGGCGCAGTTATCAACATTCGTCTGAAACGCAAATTTCAGAACAAAGGTTACGGAACAGAAGTTTTGAATGCAATTGTTGATTACGCAAAAAATGAATTGAAATTAGATAAAATTGCTGCAAAAGCAAATGTAAATCAACCCGAAACGTTGAAACTTTTACAAAAATCTAAACTTCAACAATCAGAAGAAAACGAATTAATTTTTAAATTATAAAAAACAAAAAAGCCTTGAGATATTTATTTCTCAAGGCTTTTTTATTATTTCTTTTTAGGTGGAAATTTTTGTAGCAATTTCGTTACACCTTTCTGAATATTTGCTGCACGAACTTCTGGCGAAGCTTTCAAGGGCATTTGAATTTTCAAGGTTCCTTCCCAAACTAATCTTCCCTCATCCTTCATCGAAATCGTATAATTTTGATTTAATTTTTGAGACATAATCGGAATTCCAACCGAAACTCCACCTCCAAAACCATAACCGCCCGTTCCCATTCCAATTCCTACATTAGAGTTTTGTTGTTTTGAAACATATTCTTCTGGCTTCACGTCTAATGTTAAACTTCCATCATTCGATTTCTGAAAACCTCTGTACAACATTCCTTTTTCAATCGACGAATATAATCTGGCAGAATCTAAATCATTCAAACCTAAATTTCCCGTTTGTGTAAAAGAATACGTTCTATTTGTTTCAAAATCAAAATCTCGGTCATAATCTACCGCTATATTTTGCGTGCTACATGAAACAATTGTTAAAAATAACGCGCTTAGTAAAAGTATTTTTTTCATTGTTTTAATTTTTAAGATGAGTACCTGAAACAAGTTCAGGTTGGCATACAGGTCATATTGAACTCGCTTCAACATCGCATCACATTAGTTATTTCAAAGAAGTAATATAAATTTCCACCACTTTTCTTAACGAATCAAAACCAATTTCATCTAAATTAATTTCGTTGATAGAAACCCATTTTACTTCTGCTATTTCATCTTTTTCAAGCGTAATTTCTTCGTCTGGAAAATCAGCAATAAACGCTAAATCACACGTTTTATATGGAACTTCTTTGTACTCGTATGTATTAGGTTGAGAAAGAAAATACTTGAAATTCTCTAAAGGAATTTTAATTCCTAATTCTTCCTCAATCTCTCGTTGACAGGTCCTTTCTGCCGATTCATTTGGATCTGTAAAACCTCCAGCCAAATCTAACATTCCTTTCTTTGGTTCTCTATTTCGAACTGTAAAAAGAATTTTATCTTCTTTTTTTAGAATAACCGCCACAGCAGCTGCCACATTTTGATAATAAACCAAATCACAATTGTTGCACGACATTTTTCTAAAATCAAAATGATCGATAGAATGTCCACAATTTGGACAAAATTTAAACGATTTTATCATCTTTTTAGGTTAATGATTATTATTTATTTCTTGGATGAAATTTGATAATCGCATCTCGAATAAATTCTTGATCAACATGCGTATAAATTTCAGTCGTCGTAATACTTTCGTGTCCCAACATTAACTGAATTGCACGAAGATCTGCTCCATTTTTCAATAAATGAGTCGCAAAAGAATGGCGAAACGTATGCGGACTTATTGTTTTTTTAACTCCAGCAATTATCGATAATTCTTTAACGATTGTAAAAATCATCACACGTGTAAGGTTTTTACCTCGTCTATTTAAGAACAAAAAATCTTCGAAACCAGCTTGTATAGGAAAATGAATACGAATACTTTCTTTGTACAAGTTAATATATTTTATCGTATAATCGCTAATCGGAACAAGTCTTTGTTTGTTTCCTTTCCCAATGACACGAATAAAACCATCATCAAAAAAAAGATCAGAAATTTTGAGATTTATCAATTCCGAAACACGCAAACCACAACCATAAAGCACTTCTATAATCGCACGATTTCGCTGTTCTTCTGGTTTTGATAAATCAATTACTTCAATCATTTTATCAATTTCTTTTTCAGAAAGTACATCAGGAAGTTTCATCCCAATTTTTGGAGTTTCAAGTAAAGAAGTCGGATTATCTTCTCTAAAATCTTCGAGTTGTAAGTATCCAAAAAAGCTTTTCAAGCCAGAAATAACACGCGCTTGCGAACGCACGCTATATTCGCTCGATGCAAAATCGTGTACAAAATCCCTCAAATCATCTTGCGAATAATCTAAAGGTTGTTTATCAGAATAATTAATTAATTTTTGAATATCGCGTAGATAACCTTCAATTGTATTAGCAGAAACTCTTTTTTCTAATTTCAGATACATTTGATAGTCATACAAAGCATCTTTCCACAGCATTTACTTCGTTATTTTTTCAAGTTCAAAAATACGCTTTATCATTTCATCTTCGGGCATCCAAACTTGATAAAATGCACGCGAACCATATAAAGTTCCAGCAATTGTGGCTTTCATGTAGTTATCAACAGTTGTTGAAAAGACAGGGTTAAACTCATTTGAAGGAATTCCTAAAACACCTAAAAACTCATTTCTATACATTCCAGCACTGAAATATTTCAGATAAATTGCTTCGTTATGAAACATGAAAAAATCGTGAATTGAATAAATTTTCTTGAATAAAAAATCATTAAAATAATTTGCATCTTGATTATAATACAACCAGTTCGAAACCGAATTTGTATCTAATGCAACAAACTCATCAGGAATAATTCCACCACCGCCGTAGACTTTTTTACCTGAAGGCGCCGTAAACTCTAAATCTTTATTAATTTTAATTGAATCTTTACTATATAATTCACCTGATTTTAATCGTTTATATAAATCGTCACTGTATTTTGCTGTTTTTTTATCAAATGGTTTTTGAATAGATCGACCAGAAGGCGTGTAATAATTCGCAACAGTCAAACGAACTTTGGTATCATCGCCTAAATTAATTTCGCGTTGTACCAAACCTTTACCAAACGAACGACGACCAACGATAATTCCGCGTCCATAATCTTGTAACGCTCCCGCAACAATCTCACTCGAAGAAGCAGAATTTTCGTCCATTAAGACATAAATTTTTCCTTGTTCGAAAAGACCTTTATTTGTAGCGTAAATATATTTTTTACGTTTTTGTTTGTCTTGTGTGTAAACTATCAATTCGTTTTTCGTCAAAAATTCATCTGCAATTTCTTCTGCAATATGCATGATTCCTCCAGGATTTCCGCGTAAATCGAACACCAAAGTTTTCATGCCTTGATCCAATAAATTTTGTAAACCTTCGTGAACTTCATTTGCAGAATTTTCAGAAAAACGAGTCAATTTAAGATAACCAATATCTTTCGTTAACATATGTTTTCCAGTAACCGTAGGAATTGGAACAATAGTTCGATTTAGCGTAACAGAAACTGGTTTTCGATCGCGAATAACAGATAGTTTAACTTCCGATCCTTTCTTACCTTTCAATAAACCTTCTATTGTTTTATTATCTTTTGCAACCAAAGATTGATTATCTACATCAACTAATTGATCTCCAAACTCTAGTTTACCATAATTTTTCGTTCCAGGTAATGTACGTTCAACAACAATGGTGTCATTCATTGTACGAAATTGAATACCAATTCCAACAAATTCACCTTTCAATTGTTCTTCTGCCTTTTGTACAGAAGCTTTGTCGATATATGTACTATGTGGATCTAGCTTGGCAACCATATAATGAATCGCATCATCAACCAAACTATCCGAATTAACATCGTTCACATATTCATTGTCAATCAAAGAAACTAATCGACGAATTTTTTGTTCGTTATCCGAATATTGCAAACCTACAATATCCTTGTTTTCATCGAACGCAAAGTCGTATTTTTTCCCAACCATAAAACCGATTAAGAAAATAATCATCACAACTAATACGATATTAATAACCTTGAAAAAACTTCTCATTGAAATGTTAACTGTATAATTCTTCTTCCGTAATTTGTCGAATTGTAATTCCTGATTTTTCTAAAAACTCTAACCCAGAAAGATCTTTGTATTGTTGAATGTAAACGATGCGCTTTATACCTGCTTGCAAAATAAGTTTGCTACAATCTGTACAAGGCGAAAGTGTAATATACAATGTCGCTCCTTCTGCAGATTGTGTAGACGTTGCACATTTTAGAATTGCATTTGCTTCGGCGTGCAAAACATGCCATTTTGTATTCCCTGCTTCGTCCTCGCATTTGTTCTCAAAACCACTTGGCGTACCATTGTAACCATCAGAAATAATCATTCGATTTTTAACAATAATTGCACCAACTTTTTTGCGTTCACAATAGGATAGATTCGCCCATTCAAAAGCCATTTTAAGATAAGCTTTATCGTAACGTAATTGTTTTTCAAAGTTTGTTTCCATTTCTAACTAAGCTTCTTCTTTGTTTTTTGTCCATAAAGGCGGAATAAAAAATGGTAATGGGTTTCGGAAAAATGCTTTTAATGTATGTGAAATCATCGTAAAAATCTTATAAAAAGGAATATTATTAGATCGCATTGCCATTAATAATGATAAGATAAAACTAACTAAGAAGTTGCTCCAACCAACCATGAAAATTGCAATAAAACCTATAATCATTGGTCCAATATCAAAATGATAGCCCATTCCTCCAATACCAATCGCGAAGTTTCCTGAAACGAAAGTAATGTGTCGAATATCGAAAGGTTGACCTGTAAAATCGCCAATCAAAAAGGCACATCCCATCATAAAACCGAATGCAACATTACCGACAACTCCTCCCATATTTTTCTCAAACCAATTCGAAATTCTTCTTCTTCTACGTTCTGAAAATGATTTCTTCAGAATTGGATGATTATAAATACGTTCTGGAATATTATGAAAACGTTGATTATTAATTGTAATTCCAGAAATTAATCCTGAAAGGAATAAGAAGACTCCAGCAATTGCTCCGAAGTAAAAAATATGCCAATCCATTATCACTACTTCTTCCCAATAATGATACGCTTTAGAATATTTTAAAACTTCTAATCCTAAGATTTCGTTGAGTAAATAAAATATTCCTAATGAAACCACAAAACCTGCAACAACATTTCCTAAAAAAGCAATCATTTGGCTTCTTACTAATTGCGCAAATAAAGTTGTAAAATCTTTCACATTCAGTTCAGAACCTGAAGTCGGCACAAGCGAACGAGCTAAACGAGCCGCAGTCATAGAAGGCTGTTTTGTAGCAAGTGTCATATGTGTCAAATAAATCGTACAGAAACCAACAGCGTAATTAATACTAAAGAAAAACGCTTTAAACAGTGGCGATGTATCATGTATATTTCCAATTCCGGTTTTGATAAAACACAAAAAAGAAACAATAAAACCACCTCCACAAGCTGTCCAAAACATCTTATTATACTCTTTGGCTGTCTGCGTAATATATTTTTCCCCCGTTTTACCATTATGATAAGTAACTAAGAAAGTGATTAAATAAACCGTAGAACCTAACTGATTACTCATAAAATTCTTTGGTGCATAAAATTCAACCCATTTCTTTGTTGCAAGACTATAGAAAGAAATTATTCCATGTAATCTTAGTTCATTATAACTATTTAAAATTGTTTGTAAACGAACCAATTGTTGTTGCAAACGATTGATTTTTGATGCAACTTTCAATGAAATTCCTTTGTAATCTTTTTGCGTTAAAATATCATTTAACAAATGTTTACACTTAGAAATACTTTCTTTAATCTCTAACATATCAAATCCAGCTTGCGGATTTTCGATAATGTTACTAATCTGCATCGAAAGTTTAGAGAATGGATTATCAAGATAATTAACCTCGTTACTGTAACGCATCATTTCTTTGTCCGAAAACCCACCAGTAATACGAACCGTCAAAATAGAAATTGCTTGTAAAAGCTGATTCTGAATATTGTTAACGTTTCCTTTAAAATTATCTGGTTCGATATCTTGATACAATACTTCGAAAAATTTTCGCCAACGATCTCTTGGAATAATTCGGATTGCTGATAAGTTTTTCGAATTATAAAAAATCTCATTTACCACAGAAGTTAATTCATTATTATCTTCGATATCTGGTAAAAGAGAATCCATTATTTTCTTTCGAAAAATGGATAATAAATTATCTTCCAGATGAATTCCACTATCTACTAAATAGCTAACAAAATTGATTTTCCCGAATGTATTTTGAAGTTCTTCGCGAAAAATTAATCGATATGTAGGGTTATTTTGAAGTTTAGAAATTAGATCATCTATAAAAGAAATTGAATCTGGATAATCTTTTCTTGCTTTCTCTAATAATCTTAGAAAAAAGCTCTTCTCGTATTTTTTATTTTGATCAAATATAGAGTCTAAAGCCATATTTTAATTTCTTCATTCAGAGTACAAAAGTAAAAAACTTATACTACCTAAGCAGTATAAATCAACAGAAATAAAAAAGTGATTCTTGATGAACCACTTTTTATATATTTAGAATTTAAAATTTTTCTTATCTATTGCTGGGTTGATTTTTATGTCATTAAATTTAATCACATATTCTCCTCCATCAACTGGTTTTCCTACCACTTTTGTGGCAAAAGATAATCCGTTATACGTCTTGAAATTAGAGTAATAAAGTGTTTCGTCTTTATTTTTTTCCATTACAATTTCGTACGAATTTTTATCAAAACAATATATTGTAGAATTTGTATTTTTTGTTAATTCTATTTTGTAACAGCTATTATTTTGATCGTATTTATCTACACCTAAGTATTTTACTTTAAATCCTTTTTGTTTATATTTCAAAATATCCGAATCAAAAGAGTCTGGTTTATAATCTTTTACAGCTACATTTTTCTTAGCAACTTCACTGTATGTCCATCCCATTCTACCATCATATCCTTCGTTCAAGATTTCTTTTCCATTCATCACAAACACTACTTTTTTGTTGTAAGGGCGTTGATGATAAACAATCATTGGATAAGAATCTCCAACATTTATAATGGCTTCTCCTTTTAGGATAATACTGTTCAAATTATTCCAAGCTGCTTCACCTCCTGTTTTTTGAATATGAGTTTCGATTATTTTCTCTGCATTTTGTGCAAATGTAGTCACAGAAAATAATGAAATCATAAGCGCGCTAAACGTCAATTTCGACATAAGAACTTTTTTAATTTTTAACAATCTGTCGAACAAGATATAAAAACTAATTTAAAGTTCTGTAAAGAAATATTGTCTTTTAGTCTTTTTTAACTTCTATATGAGCCCAATTTTCACCTCTTAAAATACGGTAAACCTGACCTTGAGAAATATTAAATTGTTTTGCTAGTGTAGAAATTTTTGTTTTTCTATTTGGATCAATTAATTTCTTTTTCAGACGAATAACTTGTGCTTCTGTCAACTTACTATTTGGAATACTGTCTAAACGAGAACGTCCTTTCATCATTCTAAATAAATCCTTGTTGTGCTCTTTCCATTCGTCCAATGTTGCCCATTTCAAATTATCCATTGCGTTGTTTAATTTGTTATGATCCAAATGCACTACATATTCTTTATTGTCTTTATTTGGTAAAAAAGTTTCGGCAACCATTTTATGTACATATTTAGCTGTACGTTTTCCGTCTGCTTTTGTTACCCAAATCGCACGATAACCATTGTTAATCGCTCCTTCTAAGATTTTGTATTTATCTTGTCCTGTGTATAATTTTTTTACAAGACCATCTTTTGAAACTAAAAAGGATCTTTTTTCAATTAATCCTTCTGCTTCGTATTCTTTCCATGAATCACTCATAATCACTATTTTACTTATTTACTCCATTTTACAACAACATTCATACCGAAATATTATTTTAAGTATTAATTAACTTAATTATTTCATTTCCACGTCAAGTATAGCTGATTTTAGGGCAAATATAAATCATAAAAAGTTTAAAGATTATTTTTTAACAATAGTGGATAAGTACTTTTTTGCACGCTCTAAATCTTCTGGTGTATCAATTCCTACTCCTATCGATTCGGTTTCAATCACTTTAATCTTCATTCCATATTCCAAATAACGTAATTGTTCTAATTTTTCTGCACGCTCATTTTGACGCATTTCAAGTGTTGAAAACTTCAACAAAGCTTCTTTTCTAAACGCATAAATCCCTAAATGACGAAAATAATTTGGTGTAAAATTAGTTTCACGTGCAAATGGAATTGCTGAACGCGAAAAATAAAATGCAAAATCGTTAATATCAGTGACCACTTTTACAAAATTAGGATTGTTAATATCTTCTTCCTTTGTAATGGATTCTTTTAAAGTCACCACATCTACAGTTTTTCCCAATTCTCCATCAAAAGAGGATAAAATATCTGCCAAAGCTTTTTCGTTCACAAATGGTTCATCGCCTTGCACATTCAAGATAATATCACATTCTATATCTTGTATAGCTTCAGCAATTCTATCACTTCCTGTTTCGTGATCTTTGATACTCATGATTGCTTTTCCGTTGTGCGAAACAATTTCATCAAAAATTAAATCAGAATCTGTCACCACAAAAACATCGTCAAACAAATTAGTAGCGACAACATTTTCGTACGTCATTCTTATCACAGTTTTATCGCCCAATTGTTGCATCAATTTACCTGGAAAACGTGTTGCTGCATAACGAGCTGGAATTACGGCTATTTTTTTCACAATTTTTAATTTCAAATTTCTGTAAATTTAAAATAGATTCGGCTGAAATGCTTCTTTAATCAACAAAATAATTATAGTATCTTTGCTAAAATAAATTTTCTGTATGAAGATTGCTTTCAAAATTTTGTTATTTTTGATTTCATTAGGATTAATATATATCTTAATCAACGAGTTAAAAATTCAAGGATAAAGAAAAATTTATGTCAAAAACAACTCAACATTCGTTAGCGATTTTACTATCTCACGATATGCTTAGTTATATTACCAAAACAACCGACGGAGAAACGACTTCGTACTCGGATGTGTATGACTATTCGGTAGATTTTACAAATCTTAACAAAACGGAAATTGAGATTGAACATGAATTGCGTTCTAATTTGACTTTGCTACAAGAATATGATTATGTGCATATTTGTTTTTTGTCGACAACTGTAAATGTTGTTCCAAATCACTTTGCGCACAAACCTTTTGAGGAATTGTTATCACTTTCTAACTATAGTCCTGTAAAATTAGCGATCGATTGTCCTTTGGAAAATGTAGATGCATCAATTATCTACAATATTCATTATCCACTAAAAGATATTTTGCTTTCATTACCGAATTTGCAAAATGCGCGTTTGTATCATTCGGGCAAATTCTTGGTAGATTATGGAATGATTAATTCTAAAAACGATGAAATTTATATCAATTTAATGCATCAAAAATTAGAAGTTTGCGTGTTGAGCAATGGAGAATTTATTTTTTATAATCTATTTGAAACAAAAACGAAAGAAGACTTTTTGTTTTACATTTTGTATACATTAAATCAATTAAATATTAGTCCAAATACCGTTTCATTGTATGCTTTTGGCGATATCTTAAATTCGCCAGATTTTTACGAAACTTTACAAAAATATGTGCGTCATATTTCGTTTAACGAAGCAGACAAACAACTTGGGCAATATTTTACATTATATAAATTATTCGAATGCGAATCATTTCAGGAACATTAAAAGGAAAAAGAATCACAGCACCAACCAACTTGCCGGTGCGCCCAACAACAGACTTCGCGAAAGAAGCTTTATTTAATATCTTAAACAACGAATGGTATTTCGACGAAATTACCGTTTTAGATTTATTCTCTGGAATTGGAAGTATTTCATTAGAATTTGCTTCACGTGGAGCAAAAAAAGTAACTTCGGTTGATAATTTCTACGGTTGTGTAAAATTTTTGGACGAAACAGCGAAACAATTAAAATTAGATGATATTATTTCTACTGTAAAAAGTGATGTCATTAAATATTTGGACAAGCAACCAATCAAAAAGTTTGATATTATTTTTGCTGATCCTCCTTACGATTTGGATGTAGAAACTTACAAAAAAATCCCAAATTTGGTTATCGATAATCAATGGTTAGAAGAAGGTGGAAATTTTGTTTTAGAACACCCATCAAGCATTTCTTTTGAAGAGCATCCAAACTTTGTACAACACAAAAAATACGGAAACGTACACTTCTCTTTTTTCGAGTAAACATCCATTTTCTTAAAATATTTAACAAAATCGACTGATAGATGATATCTATCAGTCGATTTCTTTTTTTTATTTATACTAAGTCTAATTAAATTTGCACTATTAATTTTATTTAGAATAAATATATATAACATATGAAACGAAATAATCTTCTACTTGCGTCAATTACTCTGCTTAGTTTTTCTACGGCATTTGCTCAAGAAACAACGAAAGAGAAAAAAGATTCAATTAGCAATCTACAAGAAGTTGAAATTTTTGGAGATCGTAACAAGAATCAAAGAGGTTTAGAAACAATTACACGTTTTCCTGCAAATCCTCAAAATCAAGTTCAATCTATTTCAATTATTTCTGAAAAGTTAATTGAAGAACAAGGTGCACAAACAATTACAGATGCTACTCGTAATGTACCAGGTGTTACGTTATTTGGAAGTTATGGAGGTATTCGCGAGTCGATGTCTATTCGTGGATATAGAGGAGTTCCTGTCTTAAAAAATGGTGTTCGTATGGACTCTGATTTCCGTACAGGATCTGCTGTTATTGATATGGCTGGTGTAGAATCTATTCAAGTTATTCGTGGTTCTGCTGCGGTTACACAAGGAATTGGAAATGGATTAGGTTCTGCTGGAGGTGTAATTAACGTTACAACAAAAACGCCACGTTACATCAACCAAGGACATATTTCTGCTCAATATGGAAGCTGGAATACTTTCCGTTCTACATATGATATTCAACGAACAGTTACAGAAGATAAAAATTTAGCTTTCCGTTTAACAGGTTCATATAACAATGGAGATAGTTATAGAGATGTTATTAACAGTAATTCTTTCTATGTAAATCCATCTATGGCTTGGAAAATTGATGATAAAACTGAATTTGTTGCTGAGTTTGATTATTACAAAGGAGATAAAACGCCAGATCGTGGAACTATCAATTTAGGAGATAATTTTACTGAAGCTTTATACGATATCGGTGATAAATTTATGGGATATGATATCGATAATACCGAAATCAAAAACTATTCTTACGCTGCTCGTATTACAAGACAGTTAACAAATAATATTAGTGCTAGAGTTGCTTACTTTAGTAACTTCTACAACAGTGACCAATTAGGAGCAACGTTAGCTTCACCAAAAGGAAGTACAGAATATAACATTCGTAATCGTGGATTAGGTCGTTCTTTTAGAGATGATAGAAACTCGACTTTACAAATTGACTTGATTGGTAAAGATATGAGATTTGGTGATTTCAAATGGAATTGGCAAGCTGGATATGATTATACAATCAACCGTTTAGAAACAAGAACTGCAGATGGTATCGGAACTATTGATCAAATTGATGTTTTCAAAGATATTAACCATTCGATCAACTTAACTCCTGAGCAAGAAGCTAAATTAGCTTGGAACAAAGACAAAACAAATCTATCAAGAGGTTATTCTTACGGATTTATGACACAACATCATTTCTCTTATAAAGATTTAATCACATTTGTTGGAGGTTTACGTTATAGCTATTTAATCGATAACCACGATGGTGTTGTAGATCCTGTTGTTGGTTTAGTTGTTTCTCCTTGGAGAAATGTAAATGCTTACATTACTTATGCAACAAACACAAGTTTACGCTCTGCTTTAAACATTATGACTGATGGAAGCAAAGCTGGACCTTCTGTTACAGATCAAGTAGAAGTTGGTGTTAAAACACAATGGTTCAACGACCGTTTACGTGCAAACGTAGTTTACTTCAACATGAACAACGATAACTTAACATTCGAAACATACGAAAATCAAACAGCAACTGGTTTATACGAAAAAGCTGGTAATTTGAGACGTAAAGGTATCGAGTTTGAAGTTGCTGGTCGTCCATTACCAAACTTACAAGTTATGTTAGGATATGCATACTTAGATGCTGGTTACCACGATTCTCCTCAATATGTAGAAGATTCAAGACCATCTAATGCGCCTTACAATACAGCAAATGCTTGGGTTCAATATAAATTTATTGAAAATAATTTCTTGAATGGTTTCACTGTTTCTGCTGGTGTTTACTACGTAGGTTCAAGACCATCTAACGAACAAAGTTTAGATCGTGATGCTCATGGTAATTTCTACGGAGGAAGCAAACCTTTCTTATTGCCAGATTATTATACATTAAATGCGCAAGTTGGATATTCTATGAAAAGATTTGACTTCCGTTTATTCTTTAATAACATTACAGATCAGTTAGGATACAATTCTTACTTCCGTGGAGGTTACATCAACCAAATCGATCCATTTAATATGGCTGCACAAGTAAATTTCAAATTCTAATTTTCTCAGAGTTAAACATATTTTTAGCATTTATTTAATAGGAAAACGACAGTTTTATAAACTGTCGTTTTTATTTTGGATAGAATTGACTAACTTTCGTCAAAATTTTTCTTAAAACATGAAAACAAAAATTACTGCTTTATTGATATTCTTTTGTTCGATTTTTACATTTGCACAAACAGAAAATACGCTAAAATCTATTCCAGAATTTTCTTTTGTAAAAATGCAATCCGAAGGAATTTTCAGTTCAAAAGATATCAAAAAAGGAAAACAAACGTTAATCGTTTTATATTCGCCAACATGTATTCACTGCCAATTAGCCTTGAATCATTTTAGCAATAATTACGAAGAACATTTAAAAAACACTCAGATTATTTTGGTTTCTGAATACGAAGCAAAAGACGCTATCCCTTTCCTAAAAGAGCACGCATCTAATTTTGTAAACAATAAAAATGTAGAATTATTATATGATTCTAATTACGAATTTGGTCCAATTTTTCAACCAACTTCTATTCCTACATTTTATTTATTCGACAAGGATAAAAATCTTGTTACAATCAAAAAAGGTTCTGTAGAAGCAAATCAAATTTTTAAATATTTGAAATAATTTAAAAATTAATCCATAAAAAAAATCCACTCAATTGAGTGGATTTTTTTGTTATATCTAATCGATGATTATTTACCTTGTTGTGCTTGAGCTTCGAATTGTTTTTGTAATTCTTTAATTTGCTCTTCAGATAAACCTTGTCCTCCTTGCGCACCTGGTTGACCTTGTGGCGCTGGTTGACCTTCTTTAAAGTCTACTAATTCTACTTCGAACTCTAATGCTTGGTTTGGTCCAATTTGTCCTCCAGGAGCTCCCATTTCACCGTAACCTAAGTTAGCTGGAATATAGAATTTGTATTTAGATCCTTTAGACATTAATTGTAAACCTTCTGACCATCCTGGAATAACTTGGTTCAAAGGAAATTCTACACCTCCTTTAGCTTCAGGGTTTTTATCTGTACTGTCAAAAGTTTTACCAGTAGCTAAAATTTTACCAGTATATTTTACTTTAACAATACTATTAATGTTTGGTTTAGCACCTGTTCCTTCTTTTTCTACAACATAAACTAATCCAGAAGCAGTTGTTTTAGCACCAGAAGTTTTTTTCTTCTCGTCTACTAATTTTTTAGACTCGTCTGCATTTTTCTTAACCAAGTTTTGTTGGTGATTTTTTGCATACGTATCTAAAATTCCCATTCCCGCTTCTTGTGTAATCAACAATTTTTTGTGACGTACAACATCCATAATCCCTTGAACAATAATATCCTTGTCCATTTGATCTAATTGTTGTTGGTTAATAACCGTCTCAATTTGCTGACCAACTTGTTGACCAATCGCGTAAGATTCTCTACCTTCTTTACCTGCTTTTAAGTAATCGCGGATCCCTTTTTCTAATTGATCGTAGTTGATACTATCAGTTTCAACTAAACGTCCTCCAAGACCTTTGATTTGCTCACCAAGACCAGTTCCGAAAGCATAAGAAGCTTTTTGATCTTCGCTTTCTAATTTGTCTACAGATTTTCCTTTGTTACAAGACACTAACGACGCAACAACAAAAATCCCTAAAAGAACTTTTTTCATTATTTATAAAAATTTATTGCAAGTTTAATAAGAAACTTTCATTAATCATACAAATCTAAACCAAATTCTTCTTTTAATTTTAACAAAATCGGGTTTTTATCTGATAATTTCTCAAATTTTTCTTTGTTTGATAAGATATGATTCGTTGCTTCCTTCTCAGAAAACTTAATTTGAATACTAAAATAGTGATTCTTAAGGAATGCTCTCAAACTATTTCTGATTCGATCACGGTATTCCTCAAATTCTTGTTCCGATGAATGAGAAGTAAATTCGAAAATAATTTCATCACCTTCCAAGCCAAGTTCAGTTGTCATCAAAGCATTATAGGACGGAATATTATGTTCGATTTTTAATCGATCCAAAAATCTTTTCCAGCCTTCTTTTACTTGATCCAATGTAAACTTTTCTCGAGGCAAATCATTTCGTAAAATCTCCTCTTGATGTTCTTCTACTTTTGCTCCAGGCAAAGCCATCTTAAGACTAAACGACGAATTACCATTTGTTCTAATCGGTTTTGAAGCACGCGTATATTCTTTGACTTCTTCTGAAATCGAAGTTTTAACGTGTTGCGTATTTACCTGTTGTGAAGTTTGTCCATTTTGAGGAATAGAATTATTTTGCTGAATTTGAAGAACTTCAATTTTAGAAGTTTGTTGTTCAGAAAAATAAAACGTTGGCGGAACTATCCTATACTTTTTTTTTTAAGCCCGTTTTCTTCTGCCGTTAACGAAGCCAATTGCATCAATGCAATTTCAACTGTTAAACGAGGATTCTTACTCGATTTGTAGTTTAAATCGGCCTCATTACAAATTTCAATTGCTCCAAATAAAAACGTTGCTGAACATTTTTGTGCATGCTCCAAATATTTTGCTTTTATACGCTCACCAACTTCCAACAAACTTACTGTATTAGCTGTTTTCGCCATCAATAAATCTCGGAAATGAGCGCCCAAACCGCAAATAAATAAATGTGCATCAAAACCTTTGTTCAAAATATCATTCAATTGCAACATCGCTTGCGGAATATCATTTTCCAAACACGCGTCTGTCATCTTGAAGTAATAATCGTAATCTAATACATTCAAGTTTTCTGCTACTGAAGAATAGGTCAAATTTTTATTGGTAAAAGTTGACATTCTATCAAAGATTGATAAAGAATCGCGTAACGCACCATCTGCTTTTTGAGCAATCAAATGCAATGCATCATCTTCAAAAGTTACTTGTTCTTTTTCAGCAACATTTTTCAAATGCCCTTTGATGTCTTCAACTCCAATTCGTTTGAAATCATAAATCTGACAACGAGAAAGAATAGTAGGAATAATTTTATGTTTTTCTGTAGTTGCCAAAATGAAAATAGCGTGCGCTGGTGGCTCTTCTAAGGTTTTCAGAAACGCATTGAAAGCAGCTGTTGACAACATATGAACCTCATCAATAATGTAGACACGATATTTCCCAATTTGAGGAACAATACGTACTTGATCGATTAAATTTCTGATATCATCAACCGAATTATTAGATGCCGCATCCAACTCAAAAATATTGAAAGCAAAATCTTGATCGCCTTCTACTCCATTTTCTTCGTTGATTTTACGTGCTAAAATTCGAGCACATGTTGTTTTTCCAACACCTCTTGGTCCACAAAATAAAAGAGCTTGTGGCAATTGATTTGACTTTATCGCTTGCTCCAAAGTATTTGTAATAGACGCTTGTCCAACTACATCTTCAAAATTTAACGGGCGATATTTTCTGGCTGAAACAACAAAATTTTCCATACTATTGGCAAATATAATGGTTATAATTTTAAGAATTAAATCTATTCATTTTTTTTAATTTTTTTTCTGTCAAAACGAATGTTAAAAAACAAAAGGTAGTCATACAACCTAGTGAAATAATTGAAGCAAAGATGTAATTTATTTCAAATAAAAGTCCTGATAAGGCAATTAATAAAAAAATTACTCCAAAATAAAACATAATTTTTCTGGAATATTTTTGTGCAAAATTCCAATTCTCAATATTTTTCATTGATAAGTTTGACCTATAACCATATAATGGATTAATATTTTTTGCAGGAAAAATTAATTGTACAATTCCCATAATTATAAATATTAGACCAAATAATAAGGATAAAATAAAAAAAGGGCTTTCTGTATTCATCATAAAAAAAAATTAAATCATCTTAGTCTTTATCATTTTATATAAAATTAAATACTTTTCGTTAGATTCGTACTTTTAGATTTATTATTTTTGCTTCAATTATACTCAACCTTAAAATGGCTATAAAAAACACACAGGAAACACCAAAAACTCCTAAAAAACAAATCGTCAAAACAATTATAGGTATACTGTTTTTAGTAATCGGTTTATTACTATTAGCTTCGTTTATTTCTTATTTTTTTAATGGTTTTATGGATCAGAGCCAAATCTCTGATTTATTAGATAAAAGTCAAACCGCCGAAAATATTTTCGGGAAGTTTGGCGCATTATTAGGTGAAACATTCATTTTGCAAGGAATCGGAATTGTTTCATTTTTTGTCCCAGTCTTCTTTATTCTCTTAGGAGTTAAAGTTGCTACAAATTGGAAAAAAATTAAGCCTTTCACAACGCTTTATCAAAGCATTTTCTTCATGATTTGGTTGCCAATATTTTTTGGTTGTATTTTACCAACTCAACACATGTTTTCTGGCGTAATGGGATTTGAAATTAATGATTTCCTAAATAGCTTTATTGGTAAATGGGGTGTAATTTTATTGCTTTTCGTTAGTTTATTGATTTATTGTGTCATTCATTTCCGAATGACGTATCAATCTATCCAAGAAAAAATGGAAGAACGTGCGAAACAAAAAGAAATTGAGCGCATAGAAAAAGAGCAAGAAAAAATCAAGAGAGAACAGCTTGAATTAAGAAAACGTAAGGAAAAAGAAGAACAAGAAAAGATAAATAAATTCAATCAAGATGCTGAAAAGCAACAAGAAGATAGTTTATCGCAAGAATTAGAATTGATAGAACAACAAGAGAAAGAAGCAATTCAATCTCATAAAGTAAATCCAAACGAAGCATTTCATCAAGAATTTAAAATTAATCAACCAAAAGAGGAAGAAACAATCGAAGAAACTCCACTTAATATTACAGAATTAGTGGTTGAAGATTTGGCAGATGATGAGGAAGAAAATAATCAAGTAGATTTTTTATCAATTAATGATGAAGAAAATTTAGAAACAGAAATTCAACCAACTCAAAACTCTTCTGAAAATGGATTAGAATTAAAAGTTCAACACGTTGATGAAGAAGAAGAATTTGAAGCGACTTCTGCTCGATTGGTACAAGAGCAAGGTGAATACAATCAACGTTTAGATTTACCAAATTATCAATTTCCTCCTATTTCATTGTTAAAAAAATATGACAACGGAAATACCTTAATTGATCAAAAAGAATTAGAAACGAACAAAAATAGAATTGTCGAAACCTTAGGAAACTATGGAATCGGAATCGATGAAATTTCTGCAACAATCGGTCCTACAGTTACATTGTACGAAATTGTACCAAAAGCTGGTGTTCGTATTTCTAAAATCAAAAATCTTGAGGACGATATTGCCTTAAGTTTGGCTGCGCTTGGTATTCGTATTATTGCGCCGATTCCTGGAAAAGGAACAATTGGTATTGAGGTTCCAAATTCTAATCCTTCGATGGTTTCCATGCATTCGGTAATTGCTTCGCAAAAGTTCCAAAATGCTGATATGGAATTGCCAATTGCTTTCGGGAAAACAATTACGAACGAAACCTTTGTTGCCGATTTAGCAAAAATGCCTCATTTGTTGATGGCTGGTGCAACGGGACAAGGTAAATCGGTTGGTTTGAATGCAATTATCGCTTCGTTAATCTATAAAAAACATCCATCTGAATTAAAATTTGTGATGGTCGATCCAAAGAAAGTTGAGCTTACTTTATATTCTAAAATCGAGCGTCATTATTTAGCAAAATTACCAGATTCGGAAGAAGCAATTATCACAGATAATACAAAAGTAATTAACACGTTAAATTCACTTTGTATTGAAATGGATGATCGTTACGAATTATTGAAAAATGCTTTCGTTCGAAATATCAAAGAATATAACGCGAAGTTCAAACAACGTAAATTAAATCCAGAAGCTGGTCACAGATTCTTACCATATATTGTATTAATCGTGGATGAGTTTGCAGATTTGATTATGACAGCTGGTAAAGAAGTTGAATTACCGATTGCTCGTTTAGCTCAGTTGGCTCGTGCTGTTGGTATTCACTTGATTGTTGCAACTCAACGTCCGTCTGTAAATGTGATTACAGGAACAATTAAAGCCAATTTCCCAGGACGTGTCGCTTTCCGTGTAACGTCAAAAATCGATTCGAGAACGATTTTAGATTCGCAAGGAGCCGATCAATTAATTGGTAAAGGTGATATGTTGTACACCACTGGAAACGAATTAATTCGCTTACAATGTGCGTTTGTTGATACACCAGAAGTCGATAAAATCACCGAATTTATTGGTGAACAACGTGGTTATCCAGATGCAATGCATTTACCAGAATATGTTGGTGAAGAAGGTGGATCTAATTTAGATATTGATTTATCTGATCGTGATGTACTTTTTGAAGATGCTGCACGATTAATTGTAATGAATCAACAAGGTTCCGCGTCTTTATTACAACGAAAATTAAAATTAGGATATAATCGCGCCGGACGATTAATTGATCAATTGGAAGCTGCTGGAATTGTTGGTCCTTTCGAAGGAAGTAAAGCAAGACAGGTATTGATACAAGATGACATGAGTTTGGAACAGTTGTTGAATAATTTGAACTAAAATTTATTAAAAACAGATAGAAAATTAAATTGTATGAAAAAGATAATCTATTCTTTCATACTCTTATTAGTAGGGGTTGGAACATTAAACGCTCAATCAGCAAAACAAATCTTAGACAAAGTTTACGCTAAATATACCAACGCAAACTCGTATTACATCAAATTTGATTTTAGCCATAATGCAAATGGAAAATCAACAAGTCGTTCGGGAGAAGTTTTTGCAATGAAGCAAAAATTTAACTTGAATGTAGGCGATATCAACCAAATTTTTACAGGAACAAAATTATATACAATTGCAAAAGATGACAAAGAAGTAACTATTTCTGATGCATCTAACACAGATGATTTCTTAACACCAACTAAAGTTTTGAACACGTATCGTACTAATTTCACCTACGCTTTAACAGATAAAAAAACGGTTGGAGGAAAAACAATTCAGTATATAAAATTAACTCCAACTAAAACTTCAACAATCAAATATTCGGTTTTAGGAGTCAATACAGCGAATAATGAAATCTACGATTACAAGGAATATGGTAAAAATGGTGATACAACATCAATCATTGTAAAAGATTACGTTCAAAATTTACTTATTCACAAAAGTTACTTTAACTTTGACCAAAAGAAATATAAGTCGCAAGGCTATATGATTACTCAATTATAATCAATGTTAAAAAAACTTGACTGGTATATAATCAAGACCTTTTTAGGTCCATTTTTTTTCATATTTAGTGTTCTATTTTTCATCTTTATCGTGCAATTTGCATGGCAACAAATGGAAAAATTTGTTGGAAAAGGTTTAGAATGGTACACTATTACCGAATTACTTTTTTGGTTAGGAATTAACGTTATTCAGCTTGTATTACCGCTTACAATCCTTTTGGGGTCTATCATGACCATGGGAGGTTTTGGAGAACGATACGAATTAGCTGCAATGAAAGCGTCTGGAATTTCACTTACCAGAATCCTTGCACCATTGTTTACGTTAGTTGCTTTAATGTCTGTCGGATTGTATTTTTTCGGGGACAAAGTAATGCCTTATTCCCAACAAAAAGCGCGAACAATGTACTTCAATATCTTACAAACCAAACCAACGGTAAGTATGAAAGAAGGCGTTTTTATCGAAACCGTTCCAGGATTTCAAATGAAAATAAATAAAGTTTCGGGTGAAAATTCAGAAAAATTAGAAGATGTTTTTGTTCATCAAAATGCACCGTTTGGTGAAAATACGATGACAATTATTTCTAAAAGAGGAAATCTTGCGCCAGACAAAAACGATAATCATTATCTAAAAATGGAACTTTTTGATGGAATTGCTTATACCGATAATATCAAAAATAAAAACTTTGATCAACGCAAACGTCAAGAAAATCAATATACTAAATTTGATACATTAAACTATTATATTGACATTTCGGATATTTTAAATTCTGGTAAAGACGAAGACCCAGGAAACTCTTATAAATATTTGGACGGAAAAGGTTTAAGACATCTTATCGATTCATTAAACACAGATTATAAGAAGTATTACAAAGATTTGAAAACGAATATGTTTAATCAAAACTATTTCTATTCAATCAAAATAAAAGATATTGATACGGTAAAAACAAATATGATTTTTGACTTGAAAGAGCGAAATCGTCAAGAACAAGATCAAGTGCTTAATCAAGCTATACAAATGGTAAATCGTGATCAAGAAAATATGACGTTTTCTGAACAAGAAATTGTAAACAGAGAAAAGTTATATTCAAAAGTAAATATTCATTACCAACGAAATTTCTCGTATGCAGTAACATGTATTATTTTCTTTTTGATTGGATCATCATTAGGTGCAATCGTAAAAAAAGGAGGAATTGGAATGCCAGTTGTCATCTCAATTATCATTTTCGTTATTTATTTCATTCTTAATTTCTCGGCAGAAAATATGGCGAAAAACGGAAAATTAGATCCAACTTTTGCCGCTTGGGCAGCTAATATTATTGCGCTTCCGTTCTCTATTTTGTTTAGTTACAAAGCCAATCAAGATTCTGGATTATTTGATATCAGTATTTACGTTGATCCAATTGTAAAATACTTTAATAAGTTTAAGAAAACAAACAAAAACGAGGAGCATTCTCGTTATCAATAACATAAAACAATGGAAAATAGATCATCTCAATTAAACACAATTGAAGAAGCTTTAGAAGATTTAAAACAAGGAAAAGTTATCATTGTAGTTGACGATGAAGATCGTGAAAATGAAGGAGATTTCCTATGTATCGCCGAATTTGCAACGCCAGAAGTTATTAACTTTATGGTTACGCACGGACGCGGATTAGTTTGTACACCACTTACACAACAAAGATGTAAAGCATTAGGTTTGGACCTTATGGTTGGGCACAATACTGCAATTTACGAAACTAATTTTACGGTTTCTGTGGATCTACAAGGTCAAGGATGTACGACAGGAATTTCGGCTTCTGATCGTTCTAAAACTATTCAAGCTTTAATTGACGAAAATACAAATCCAGATGATTTAGGAAAACCAGGACATATTTTCCCATTAATTGCAAAAGATGGTGGAGTTTTGGTTCGAATGGGACATACAGAAGCTGCTGTTGATTTGGCACGCATGGCAGGATATTATCCTGCTGGATGTATTGTCGAAATCTTGAAAGAAGATGGAGAAATGGCTCGCTTGCCAGAATTGTTAGAGATTGCAAAGAAATTTGATCTTAAAATTGTTTCGATTGAAGATTTGATTGCTTACCGATTAGAAAATGAATCCTTGGTAAAACGTATCGAGCAATTTCCTGCAAAAACAAGATTCGGAGAATATGAATTAATCGCTTATCAACAAACAACAAATAATCAAGTTCACTTCGCTTTGAAAAAAGGAAAATGGACAAAAGATGATGTAGTTCCAGTTCGTGTAAAATCGACAAATAGCTACTATGATTTGTTTAGCGCTTTACAAAACGGCGAAACACCATTGTTAGAAAAAACAATGAACATCATCAATGAAGAAGAAAAAGGTGTTGTAATTTTTATTAATAACATTCAAAGTTCTGAGTTGATTGAACAAAAATTAGAGATTTTCAAAAGTTTTTCTGAAGGAAAATCTAAATCAGGTGTTTTACCAGCCGATGAAAAAGATCACGGAATTGGCTCTCAAATCATCAAAGATTTAGGCATCCAAAAAATGAATTTGATTACACGCACTTTAGAAGAACCACATACGACGCAATACGGTTTGGAAATTGTAAAATGTACTAAATTGTAAGAAATAATTCATCACAATATACAAAAGCAGTTCTGAGAAGAGCTGCTTTTTTTTTTGAATCATTTTGTAACTTTTTGATTAAATTGACATCTCATATAAAAACACAATATGCAAAATAAAACTTTAGCTTTAATATTTTTTATTCTTACGAGTATTTCATTTGGACAAAATTCAATAGCTAATAAAATTTACACTTCTGATATAGATAATTTCTGGATAGCTTTTGATAGTATTCAAACTACAAATAATTATTCACAAAAAATAAAATTCATTAATACTTTATACATTGATAAAGGGACAAAAGGTTTAAAATCCTTTATGAAAGTAAGAGATTATAATGATACTCTTTATATTAAACTTATTGATAATTATCCTAAGTTTTGGAATTCTATTAGACCTAATACACTTACCATAAAAAATAAAACAAAAGAATTAACTAAAGCTGTAAAAAAACTAAAAAAACTATATCCTGAGCTAAAAGAAGGAGAAATGTATTTTACAATTGGTGGCTTGCGTTCAGGTGGAACTTTATATGAAAATATGGTTTTAGTTGGTTCTGAAATCGCTACAGGAATTCCAAAAACAGATGTTTCAGAATTTGAAAATGATTGGCTAAAAAATGTTTTTGCGAAGCAATCACTTGATAATATTATTTCACTAAATATTCATGAATATGTACACACACAACAAAAACCAAATGAAAACAACTCATTATTACACCATACCCTAAAAGAAGGTTCGTGCGATTTTATTACAGAGCTTGTTTTAGGAGAACCAATTGAAAAACAATATATTTTTTATGGAAAACAGCACTTCGATGATTTGAAAAAACAATTTAAAGAAGAGATGTTTATAGATGATTTTTCAAATTGGTTATACAATGGAGGACAAAAGGGTGAAGCTGCTGATCTGGGATATTTTATTGGATATGAAATATGTAAATCATATTACAATCAAGCTAAAAATAAAAAACAAGCGATAAAAGATATTATTGAACTGAATTATCAAGATGAAAAAGAAGTTGAAAATTTTCTAAGAAAATCTGGTTTTTACGAAGAAGGTTTTGATAAAGATCAATTAATAAAAGAATACGAAAAAAAACAACCTTATATCATAAAAATTGAGCCTTTCGAAAATGGTTCAACAAATATAGATTCATCTATCAAAGAATTTAAAATTATATTTTCTAAACCAATGAATCCAAAAGAATATTCAATAAGATTCTCAAAAAAAGGAAAAGAGTATAGTCCTAAGTTTACAAAAATCAATTTCTCTAATGATAACACTACATTCGTAATAACTATGGAATTAACTCCAACTAAAGAATATGAATTTGTAATTTCAAATGGTTTCAAATCAGAAGATGGCTACCCATTAAAATTAGACAACAATGAATTAATTATTAATTTTAAAACTCAATAATACAAAAAAAGCTTCTCGAAATCGAGAAGCTTTCTTATTAATAATCATCATAATATTTAATGCGCATAATGTTTACGAGAAACAAAATGCAGAATTTTTTGAACTAATTTCGTGTTTTTATAAAGATTCCAGTTCATTAATAAAACACTGAACAAAATTACTGCCAAACCGTAAATTTGCAAATGAGTTACGACATCATCTGTAAAAAAATAACTCAATGCAACGGCTACAATAGGGTTTACATACGCATAAGTAGAAACTTCCACAGCTGGTCGATATTGCAACAACCAAACGTAAGAACCAAAAGCAAGAATAGAGCCAAAAGTTGTTAAATAAGCCATTGCCAACCAATCTTCTATCGCAACATTCGCAAAATTGAAATTAGCATATTCTCCATTGAAGATTGCAACTGTATTAAACAAAACACCAGCAGTAATCATTTGCCAAGCCGTTTTGACCATGATGTTCAAATCTTCTTTTGGCTTTGTAACTTCTTTTTTCTGCTTTTCTGTTACATATTTTGAATACAAAGAACCTAACGTCCAAGCAATCGAACAAAAGATCAGAACAATCAACCCAATCATATTTAAGAACTGCTGATCTGCATCTGCGTGCACAGTGGTTGTTTGTTCATAGAATAACATCAGAACTCCAACAAAACCTAACAAAACACCTAAAATCGTAGGAATACTTGAAAAATTTTGTTTCCATTTCGGTTTATCTAAGACAATAAACCAAATTGCTGCCGATGCTGCCATAATTGCAACAATTCCACTTGGTAAAAATTGTTCGGACCAAATAATCCCAGCCATATCAATAAACAACAACATAAAACCTGTAAACATACATTGTTTCACAATTTGTTTATCCCACAGCTTGTAACCTTTCAACTTACAATATCCCATCAACATTGTGCTCGCCGCAATAAAGCGAAACGAACCCAAAATAAACGGACTAAAACCATGCAAAGCCTTATCTATAAAAAAATAAGTTGATCCCCAAACTACATAAACCACGAAATATGCTGCAATAATCAGCCACTTACTTGGTTGATTCCCTTTCATTCAATCTCTATTTTTTAAATCGTTGGTATAACGATATTTTGTTCTTCTTTTATTGTTTGTAAAACTATAGTTGTACGCGTAGAAGTGATTCCGCCAATTTTACTCAAATGTTTGCGCATCAATTCCACCAAACCTTCGTTATCAGAAGTTCTCACTTTGATTAGATAACCATCTTCTCCAGCAATATCATGAACCTCTAAAACTTCTGGAATTTCGGCAAGTTGTCTTCCTACTGTTTCATCACCGATAATATCTACGGTTTTGATAAACATATACGAAAGTAATTTTTGTCCAACTGCCACTGGATTTATTTTTGCGTGATAAGCCAAAATAACTTGTTTATTTTCAAGCTTTTTCACACGTTCTAATATTCCAGAAGGTGCCATTCTCAATTCTCTTGCGATATCTGCATTGTTAATACGTGCATTATCTTGCATTAATCGCATGATTTTCAAATCAGTAGCATCTAAATTAAATTCTATCTTTTCCATTTCGACTGCAAAATTAAGACTATTTTGAATAATATTCAAAAAATACATCAAAAATTGTACGTTATTCTTGATATGATTTTAAACCATAAATTAAATTCATTTTTATACTAAATATATTTAATCATTATTCATAAAAAAAGCTGCCCATTACTGGACAGCTTATGTTATTTAAAAATTTCGGTTAGAGAATTAGTTTCCTCCTTCTTCCATTTTCTTTTTCAATGCAGCTAATGAATCAATATCTCCTAATGTAGAAGTTTCGATCGTGTTAGATGAATTGTTGTTGTTGTTATTGTTGTTAGATGATCTCTCAGCTTTAACTTCTTCCTCACGGAAAGTTGCTGTGTGAGAAACTACTACACGACGGAATTCTTTGTTAAACTCGATAACTTTGAAAGATGTTTCTTCACCTTTTTTGATACGAGATCCGTCTTCTTTCTCTAATGTACGAGCTGGAGCGAAAGCTTCAACGTCAGCATCTTCAAATTGAACTGTAGCACCTTTGTCAAATACATCAACTGCAACTCCTGTGTGAACTGTACCTACTGCATATTTAGCTTCGTACTGATCCCATGGATTTTCAGTTAATTGTTTGTGACCTAAAGATAAACGACGAGCTTCTACGTCTAATTCTAAAACTACTACGTCTAAGATATCATCAACTGCACAGAATTCTGATGGGTGTTTGATTTTCTTAGTCCAAGATAAGTCAGAGATGTAGATTAATCCGTCAACACCTTCTTCTAATTCTACGAATACACCGAAGTTAGTGAAGTTACGAACTTTACCTTTGTGAGTAGAACCTACTGGGTATTTAGTTGTAATATCTGTCCAAGGATCTGGAGTTAATTGTTTGATACCTAAAGACATTTTTCTTTCTTCTCTATCTAAAGTTAAAACTACTGCTTCAACCTCATCACCTACTTTTACGAAATCTTGAGCAGAACGTAAGTGAGTAGACCATGACATTTCAGAAACGTGGATTAAACCTTCTACACCTGGAGCAACCTCAACGAATGCACCGTAGTCAGCTAAAACAACTACTTTTCCTTTAACTTTATCACCAACTTTGATATCAGCATCTAAAGCATCCCATGGATGAGCTTCTAATTGCTTAATACCTAATTGGATACGAGATTTATCTTCGTCGAAATCTAAGATTACAACGTTGATTTTTTGTCCATCTTCTAAGATTTCAGATGGGTGATTGATACGAGACCAAGATAAGTCAGTAATGTGGATTAAACCGTCAACACCTCCTAAGTCTACGAATACACCGTAAGATGTGATGTTTTTAACTTCACCTTCTAATACTTGTCCTTTCTCTAATTGAGCAACGATTTCTTTTTTCTGAACTTCGATATCAGCCTCGATTAACGCTTTGTGAGAAACTACTACGTTTTTGAATTCTGGGTTGATTTTAACAACTTTGAACTCCATAGTTTTTCCTACGAATTGTTCGTAATCACGGATTGGTTTAACATCGATTTGAGAACCTGGTAAGAAAGCTTCAATTCCGAATACGTCAACGATCATACCACCTTTAGTACGAGCTTTGATGTAACCGTTAACGATTTCTTGAGAATCGTGTGCTTTATTAACAGCATCCCATGCATTTAATGTACGAGCTTTTTTGTGAGATAAAATTAATTGACCATTTTTATCTTCACGTTGATCAACCATTACTTCAACAATATCCCCAACTTTCAAGTCTGAGTTGTAACGGAATTCGTTTAATGAAATAACACCTTCTGATTTGAAGTTGATATCTACGATAGCTTCTTTATCTGTAATACGTACAACTTGTCCTTTGAATACTTCATTCTCATGTAAGTCTTCTAAAGTTGTATCGTACATTTGCTCTAATTCAGCTTTTTCTTTACGATCTTCTTCGTTTAATCCTGATTCGAAAGATTCCCAATCAAATGATTCTGGCGCTACGTTTGCATTAGCAGACGCATCTAATACTGGAGTGTTTAATACAACTTCTTGTACCTCCTCTTGTTTTGTTTCTTTAGACATAATTCTAAAAATTTGTATCTCAATCTATTTTATTTCGGAATCTTCAAATGCAAATAAATGACCGAGAGATGTTTAACTTAATAATTAATCGCTTGATTCCTAAACCATTTTAGCGAGTGCAAAGATAAACAATTATATTTTAATATTTGGAATAATTTTAGATTCAACTCAAAGAAATTTAAGATTTTATAAAGAAATTACACACTTGTTTATTCGTAACTTGTAATCGAATCTCAACTTTATGGATAGTCTAAAGAAAATAAAACGATTTTCTAAAATCGTAAAAGTCGTTTCTAAATATGGTTTTGAAGAAATTCTTTCTCGCGGAAACGATTTATTTCATTCTGACCAAAACAACGAATTTTTCAACCAATCATTCAATCAACGTTTCCGAATGGCTTTGGAAGAACTTGGTCCGACCTATATAAAATTTGGACAATTATTGAGTAATCGAAAAGATTTGGTTCCCGAATCTTTGGTTGAAGAACTAAAAAAATTACAAGATAATGTTCCGCCAGAAGAAATTGACATCAAACAAAAAATTAGAGACGAATTTGGAATAGAACCTGACGAACATTTTCTTTTTATAGAAGAACAACCTTTTGCTGCAGCAAGTATTTCGCAAGTTTATCGCGCAACTTTATTAAATGGTGAAAAAGTTGTTTTCAAAGTAAAACGATCTAATATTCAGAAAATAATTGAATCTGATTTAGCCCTGATTCGAGATATTGTTCATTTTTTGGAAAAAAAATATGAGAAACTTCAAAAATTATTCATTTCTGAAATCGAAAAATCATTTGAAAATTCAATTCTGAAAGAACTTTCATTAACTAATGAATTTCAAAATATTGAACGATTCAGGAAAAACTTCGAGAATAGTAAAGATGTTTATGTGCCAAAAACGTACGAAGATTATTCGAACAACAATTTTCTTTGCATGGAATTCATAGAAGGTTTCAAGGTAAATGATGTTGAACAGTTAGAAGCTTTAGGAGTTGACCCGAAAAAAATCGTACAGAAAGGTTTTGATATTTATTTGAAACAATTACTTGATGATGGATTTTTTCATGCTGATCCACATCCCGGAAATATTTTTATTTTAAAAGATGGACGTTTAGCTTTTATAGATTTTGGTTCGATGGGAATTTTAGCCATCAACGAAAAAGAAGCTTTAGAAAATGTAGTGATTGATTTTGGATTAAAAAATCCGAAACGAATTGTTCGTTCACTCAAAAAAATGGCAATTAAACATTATATCGAAAACGAAAAACAATTAGAACGTGATATTGCAGATATTTTCGATTATTTAGAATACAATACTGTTGATACGATAGAAGTTCAAATCATCATCAAAAAATTCAATCATATTCTGCAACGAAATCATGTTTTATTACCCGAATATGTTTACATTTTACTACGCGGAATTGCACTTATAGAAGGAATTGGACAACAATTACATGCTGATCTTAATGTACAACGTTCAATGCGTCCGTATGCGGTAAAATTGGCTCGACAAAAATTTCATCCAAAATATTTGAGTAAAAAAGCAATTGATAATTTCAAAGATATTCAAGATTTAATCAACGATTTACCAGAAGACACCTTAAAATTAATTGAAAAAGTAAACAATGATAAATTGGCTTTAAACTTCAAGATTGACCAAATAGATAATATTCAGAAATTAATAAAAGATAGTATCAATAAACTTGTTTTAGCTATTCTTACTTTAGCTTTTGGAATTGGAGCAAGTATGCTTGCGAATACGACTGTTCGTCCCATAGTTTTGGATATGCCGTTACTTTCTTGGATTGGCTATTTGTTATCTATTTTTACAGCTGGTTGCATCATTATATTGGTTTTTAGAAAGAAATAATTTTAATCCTAATTTCATAAAAATAAAATAGCCACCTCAATGAGGTGGCTATTTCTATTGTAAGCTATTCAAGAATTATTTTTTCTTTTTTGTAGCTGGTTTTACAACTTTAGTTTCTGTAACTACCGCTGTTTTTGGTAATACCTCAACACGTCTGTTTTTTTGGTAACACTCTTCAGTGTTTTCAGTACATAATAATTGAGATTTTCCTAATCCACGAGGAGTTAAACGAGCTTTATCAACTCCACCTCTTTCAGCTAAAATATTAACTAACGCTTGAGCACGTTTTAAAGATAATGTTTTGTTGTAAGCATCTTTACCTCTTTGATCAGCATGTCCGTCAATGTAGAAGTTTTTCGCTTTTAAATCATCAGAATTTAAAATTTGAGCTGCTACACGTACGTCTTCGTAAGAAGAAGGAACAATTTTATCAGAGTTGTACTCGAATAAGATGTTAGATAAACGTTTTGCTACGTGAACTTCTGTCCATGGACATCCGTTATTTTCTTTTGGTCCTTTTTCTGTTGGACAAGCATCATCTTTATCAGGAATACCATCTCCGTCTGTATCAGGACAACCTTGGAATTCAGCTAAACCTGGTTCGTTTGGACAAGCATCATCTTTATCTAAGATTCCATCACCATCTGTATCTGGCCAAGGACATCCGTTATTTTCTACTGGACCAGCAACTTCTGGACAAGCATCATCTTTATCTGGAACTCCGTCACCATCTGTATCTGGACAACCTTGGAATTCAGCTAAACCTGGTTCGTTTGGACAAGCATCATCTTTATCAAAGATTCCGTCTCCATCTGTATCTGGACATCCGTTTGTAGCAGGATCTCCTGTAGCGATACCTGGAGTATCTGGACATGCATCTTCGTCATCAGGAATACCATCATTATCTCTATCTTGTTTTCCGAAACGAAAAGTAACACCTACTGTGTGTTGGAAGAAATCGAAATAATTGTTTCCTCCGTAAGCTGGTAACCAGTTGTAATCAGAAGCAACATTTAAACCGAAGTTCTTAGTAAACCAAAAGTTAATACCACCTCCTAAAGAAGCTACAAAGTGATTTTTCTCTAAATCTTCTGCTTCAGTAATTTGGTATGTACCTCCATTTTCGTTACCGTAGTAAGCTGTCAATGGAAATTGTAATCCTGTGTAATCGTATCTGTGGTAACCAGCACCTACACGGATATATGGATCAAACCAAGAATCTTCTTTTAAGATATAACCATTAGCTAACTTATAACGTAAACCTAAACCAGCGTTAATGAATAACTCATCTTTAATAGCTAATCTGTTGTTATCAACTTCACCTACAGAAGCAGTTAAATCAACATCAAAAGATCTGTTTAAGTTACGAATAATAGATAATTTAGATAAAGGAGGAACGATATCCCAATTATCTGTTTTGAAATACTGGTTGAATGGTCCAGTCACTGAGTTGTGATCAACTGCGTGAGCACCAACTGTAATTGCCCAAGGATTCTTAGAATTCTGAGCATCTACAAAAGAATTACCCGCTAGGAATAATACTACTGCAGATAATAATAGATTAAACTTTTTCATTATCAAATATTTAGCGTTTTAAATATATTAAATTTTACTTAATTTTATACAATTATAAGACAAATTTAAGAATTCTTTATCATTCTATCCAAATCTCTTTTCAAATCTTTTCCTTTTATTGTGTTTCTTTTGTCAAAAAGTTTCTTCCCTTTTGCCAAATATATCTTCAATTTTGCCAACCCTTTATTGTTTATAAATAGCGTGGTTGCTACAATCGTTAATCCAGTCTCTTTCGTTTTGCGTTCTAATTTTCTCAACTCAGATTTTTGTAATAAAAGTTTTCTGTCTCGTCTAGTTTTATGATTAAAGTATGTTCCCCAATCATATTCGTCAATAAACATATTGACAATATAGAGTTCTCCATCCTTCATTTGACAAAAACTTTCGGTAATCGAAGCTTTTCCCATTCGGATAGATTTTATTTCAGTCCCAAATAATTGGATGCCGGCTTCGTAAGAATCTAATAATTCATACTCAAACCTTGCACGTTTATTCTTAATCGTAACTTCTTTCTGCACTTTATTTTATTCCAATTAAAATTTGTAACTTTGCCGGAAGGTCAAACAAACATCATACCAAAAATTATGTTAAATGTTTCTAATTTATCGCTTCAATTCGGCAAGCGTGTACTTTTCGACGAAGTTAATATAAAATTTACAAATGGCAACTGTTACGGGATAATTGGTGCCAATGGAGCAGGAAAATCTACTTTCTTAAAAATATTATCAGGTGAAATCGATCCAACTTCAGGACAAGTTAGTCTTGAAAAAGGAAAACGTATGTCTGTTTTAGAACAGAATCACTTCAAATATGACGAATATACAGTATTGGATACTGTTTTACGTGGAAATAAAGTATTATACGATATTAAAGAACGTATGGATGCTTTATATGCTAAACCAGATTTTTCTGAAGAAGATGGTATCAAAGCAGGAGAATTAGGTGTCGTTTATGAAGAAATGAACGGATGGAATGCAGAATCTGATGCTGCTACATTATTATCGAATGTAGGAATTGATTCGGATATGCATTATACATTAATGGGAGATTTAGATAATAAAGCGAAAGTTCGTATTTTGATTGCTCAAGCTTTATTTGGAAATCCTGACGTGTTAATCTTAGATGAGCCTACCAACGAATTGGACGTTAATACAATTCAATGGTTAGAGGATTTCTTAGGTAATTTCGAGAATACTGTAATCGTTGTATCGCACGACCGTCACTTCTTAGACGCAGTTTGTACGCATATTTGTGATTTAGATTTCTCTAAATTAAACCTATATTCTGGTAACTATACATTCTGGTACGAGTCTTCTCAGTTAGCTGCAAAACAACGTGCGCAACAAAACAAAAAAGCAGAAGAAAAGAAAAAGGAATTACAAGATTTCATTGCTCGTTTCTCTTCTAACGTTGCTAAAGCAAAACAAACGACTTCTCGTAAAAAAATGATCGAGAAATTAAATATCGAAGATATCAAACCTTCTTCTCGTCGATATCCAGCACTTATCTGGGAACAATCGCGTGAGGCTGGTGATCAAATCTTAGAAGTAAACAATTTATCTGCTTCTGTAGATGGAGAAGTTTTATTTAAAGATGCGAACATCAACTTGAAAAAAGGTGATAAAATTGGTATTTTCTCTCGTAACTCGAAAGCAGTTTCTCAATTTTTCGAAATTCTTTCAGGAAAAGCTCAGCCAGATTCTGGAGATTTTACTTGGGGAATTACAACAACACAAGCGTATTTACCTTTAGATAATACAGATTTCTTCAAAGAAGATATCAACTTGGTTGATTGGTTACGTCAATATACAGAATCAGACGATGAACGTCACGAAGAATTTATGCGTGGTTTCTTAGGGAAAATGTTATTCTCTGGAGACGAAGCTCTTAAAAAATCTTCTGTTTTATCAGGAGGTGAAAAAATGCGTTGTATGTTCTCTCGCATGATGTTATTACGTGCAAACGTATTATTGTTAGACGAGCCAACAGGTCACTTAGACTTAGAATCGATTACAGCATTGAATAATTCTTTGGTTAATTTCAAAGGAACAATTTTAATGGGTTCTCATGACCACGAATTGATTCAAACAACTTGTAACCGTATTATCGAGTTAACTCCAAACGGAATCATCGATCGTTATATGACGTATGATGAATTCTTAGATGATCCAAAAGTAAAAGAATTAAAAGCAAAATATTACGCTTAATAATTTCTTTCACCATATTTCTAAAAATCCAGAAGGTTCTACTTTCTGGATTTTTTTATTCATAAATTATTCTATCTTTGAGTTAGAATTTTTCGCATGATTCAACTTCCTACCATATTACTTTATCTCGTTATTGCATTGATTATTTTTCTAATCATTATGATTACATATTTAATCCATTCATTAAAATCTGAGAAAAAAATAAGTCATGAGCAAACGCAACGTTTAGACAATTTATCTACAAAAGTTGATGAGTTAAAATTGGAGTCATACGAAGCAAAATTGAATCCACATTTGTTCAAAATATTCTCAATTCGATTCAATCCAATGCGTACCAAACCTATTATACGATTGATAAATTAGCTAATGTATTGGATTATATTTTGTACGAAAGCAAAGACAATTTTGTGACGATAAAAGATGAAATAGATTTCACTAAAAACTTTATTGAAATTAATAAAGTAAAAGTTTCGCCTTTGTTTGATTTTCAAGTTAAAACGAAAATTGATGAAACTTCACCTTACTATCAAGAAAAAATTATTTTACCTTTATTAAGTATTGATTTTATTGAAAATGCTTTCAAACATACCGATTTTCAACAAGCCAATTCATTTATAAAAATTATGCTTGAACTGAATAATAAATCATTTCAAATTCAAGTAATGAATAAAATTTCTCCAAAAAATAGTTTGAAAAAAGAAACTGGCGGACATGGAAGTCAATCATTAGAACACCGCTTGAAAATGGTTTACGACGACGATTTTTCACTTTCTAAAACTATTGAACAGGATATTTTTGTAGCCAACTTAAAAATAAATCTACATGAGTTTTACACTAAAATGCATACTAATTGACGACGAAATTCTTGGATTAAAGTACCTGAAAATGTTGTGTGAACAAATGGAAGACATAGAAGTTGTGAAAGCTTATGTTGATTCTGAATTATTCATTAACGAAATCGAAAATATCGATTTTGACTTTTGTATTTTAGATATTGAAATGCCTAAAATTAATGGTTTACAGATCGCTAATTTATTAAAAGAAAAACCGTTTATTTTTTCCACTGCTTATAAGGAATATGCTGTTGATGCTTTTGATTTAGACGCGACAGATTATATTCAAAAACCAATTAAAAAAGAACGTTTACAACAAGCTGTTGACAAAGTAAAAAAACGTTTACAAAATAATTTTTCGACACCAAATAATTTTGTACAATTAAATTCAGACAAAGGAAAAATTTTGTTGCAGTTTAATCAAATTTTGTACATTACAACTTCTAGTGTTGACAGCCGTGATAAAGTGGTTTATTATCAAGATTTATCGTTCTTAATTTTGAAAAATATCACACTCGATGCATTATCAGAAATGTTACCCGAAAAAGATTTTGTCCGCATCAATAAACGAGAAATAATTAGCTTGCATCATATTAAATATTTTCACTCAGACAATGTTACTTTAGATGTTTTATCAAAAGAAAATAAAGAAATTAATTTGGTGTTAAGTGAAGTTTACAAAGCTAATTTTATTGCTCAAATTTCAATTTGATTACAAAAAAAATCCATTTCATTACATTTTACTCAAGTTTAAAAAATATTGATATTTTTCTGTAAATTAATTTCTGACTTTTGTTAAAAATTAACGCCATGAAAAAATCGACAAGAAATTCTATTTTTTATATAATAACCATTCTACTTTGTTCAATCATGATGTATTTTATTGTGATTAAAGCAGAAGAAATGGAAGCTGGGAAACATGTTGTTCATGCTGCAAATGGAAGCAATTACTTCAATGATTTCATCAACAGTATTACACATAATATTGGACACCCTCTTGCTATTTTATTAGCACAAATTGTGACCATTATATTTACCGCAAGAGTTTTTGGATGGATATTTAATAAAATTGGACAACCAACTGTAATTGGAGAAATTATTGCAGGTATTTTCCTTGGTCCTTCTTTCATTGGAATGCATTTCCCAGAATTTTTCGGAGATCTTTTCCCAAAAGAATCATTAGGAAACTTAGAATTTATCAGTCAAATCGGTTTGATTCTATTCATGTATGTCATCGGAATGGAATTAGACCTTAAAGTGCTAAAGAAAAATGCACAAGACGCCATAGTTATTAGTCACGCGAGTATCATTATTCCATTTACACTTGGTTTAGCTCTAGCTGGATTAATTTATATGGAATTTGCTCCAGAAGGAATTAACTTTCTATCATTTGCCCTTTTTATCGGAATTTCGATGAGTATTACAGCCTTTCCCGTTCTGGCTCGTATTGTACAAGAACGCGGGATTAGCAAAACTCGTTTAGGTTCTATTGTAATTACTTGCGCTGCTGCCGACGATATCACGGCTTGGTGTTTATTAGCCGCGGTTATCGCAATTGTAAAAGCTGGCTCATTCATCAGTTCATTGTATGTTATTTTACTAGCAATTGTTTACGTTATCGCGATGGTTCGTTTCGTTCGTCCTTTCCTAAAGAGAATTGCAGACGTACATTCGAGCAAAACAACGCTTACAAAACCTATCATTGGAATCTTTTTCTTGGTCTTAATTATTTCTTCATACTTAAGTGAAATCATAGGAATTCATGCATTATTTGGAGCTTTTTTAGCTGGAACAATTATGCCTGAAAATGTGAAATTTAGAAATTTATTCATCGAAAAAATAGAAGATGTTTCATTGGTTTTATTACTTCCGCTGTTCTTTGTTTTTACAGGTTTAAGAACACAAATTGGATTATTAGATAGTCCACATTTATGGCAAACTGCGGGAATGATTATTTTGGTAGCTGTAACAGGAAAATTTGTTGGAAGTGCAGTAGCCGCTAAATTTGTTGGGCAAAACTGGAGAGACAGTTTGACCATTGGTGCCTTAATGAATACACGAGGTTTGATGGAATTAGTCGTGTTAAACATTGGATATGATTTAGGTGTCTTAACACCAGAAGTTTTCGCTATGATGGTGATAATGGCTTTGGTCACAACTTTTATGACAGGTCCAGCTTTAGATTTAATCAATTGGATTTTTCGAAAACAAAAGACAGAAAATGAACTTTCTGAAATTAGTCAAAGTCAGAAATATAAAATATTAATTGATTTTCAAACACCTGAAAAAGGTGCTGAATTGTTACGAATAGCTAATAGCTTTATCAAAAAACAAGACGAAAACTCACTTGTTTCCGCAATTCATGTGATGAAAAGTAGCGAAGTGCAACATTTCAATCTTGAAGATAGAGAAGCAGAAATTTTTGAACCGATTATTGAGGTTTCCGAAGAATTACATCAAGATGTAACAACCATGTTCAAAGTTTCTACAGATATGGTTTTTGAGACAATTGATATTGCACAAAAAGGTGATTACGATTTGATGTTGATGGGTGTTAGAAATTCTATTTATTCAGGTTCGTTATTAGGAAATATTTTAGGATTTACGACAAAAATTATCGATCCAGATATTTTGATTGGTCAAGTTACTGGAAAAGAAAACATGTTTGATCATTCAATTTTCAACGAAAGAACGAAACAATTATTGAACAAATCAACAGTTCCTGTTGGTGTTGTTTTGGATAAAAATTTCACAAAAGCTGAAAAAGTTTTTCTTCCTCTTTTCGGAAATAAAGATGCCGATTTACTGAAATATGCACAACGTTTAATCTCGAATAGCGAATCTCAAATTATTATTGTAGACGTGAGCGGTTACACAAAACGTCATTCAGAAGTAAAAGAAATTATTCGTAGTATCGAAAATATTGCTCCAAATCATATTAGTCTTTCGTACAAACAACAACTGGATAAAGAGTTTTTAGATGAAATGGATTTGATGATGATTAGTATGAAAAGTTGGAAAAACTTAATCGAAACAAAAAGTATTTGGATTTCCAATGTACCAACAACATTGATTATTTCGGAGTAAATCTTCTTCATTCAAGATTTATATATTCAATTACAAAAAATAAATCCAGCTTAAAAGCTGGATTTATTACTTTATATTATTCAAATCGATTAAACATCAATTTTTGCATAGTGTGCATTTTTCTCGATAAACTCACGACGAGGCGGTACATCATCACCCATCAACATAGAGAACACGCGATCTGCTTCTGTTGCATTGTCAATCGTTACTTTACGCAACGTTCTGTGCTCTGGATTAAGAGTTGTATCCCATAATTGCTCTGCGTTCATTTCCCCAAGACCTTTGTATCGTTGAATTGTAACTCCTTTACCAGAACCATCTGTAGAAAATTCTGCAGTTAAACGTTCACGATCTTTTTCATCCCAAGCATATTCTGCTTTCGCTCCTTTTTTGATTAAATATAAAGGTGGCGTTGCAATGTAAATATGTCCTTGCTCAATCAATTCTTTCATGTAACGGAAGAAGAATGTCAAAATTAATGTCGCGATGTGAGAACCGTCGACATCGGCATCGGTCATAATTACAACCTTGTGGTAACGTAATTTTGAAATATTAAGTGCTTTCGAATCTTCTTCAGTTCCGATTGTTACACCTAAAGCTGTATAAATATTTTTAATCTCTTCGTTATCCAAAACTTTGTGCGCCATCGCTTTCTCTACATTCAAAATCTTACCACGCAATGGTAAAATTGCTTGAAAATGACGATCACGACCTTGTTTTGCCGTTCCTCCGGCAGAATCTCCCTCGACTAAGAATAACTCAGATTCTTCTGGCTTACGAGAAGAACAATCCGCTAATTTCCCTGGCAATCCGCTTCCTCCCATAGGATTTTTGCGTTGTACCATTTCACGAGCTTTCTTCGCTGCCTGACGAGCTTTTGCTGCTAAAATTACTTTATCAACAATTTGTTTTGCTTCTGTTGGATTCTCTTCTAAGAAATTCGTTAACATTTCTGCCACGATTTTATCAACCGCAGGAGAAACCTCAGAGTTTCCTAATTTCGTTTTCGTTTGACCTTCGAATTGAGGCTCCATTACTTTTACCGAAATCACTGCTGTTAATCCTTCACGGAAGTCATCTCCAACGATTTCAACTTTTTCTTTTGCAAGATTAAAGTTTTCTTCAGCATATTTTTTCAATGTACGTGTCAATGCACGACGGAAACCAGATAAATGTGTTCCACCTTCGTGTGTATTGATGTTATTTACATACGAATGTACATTTTCGTTATACGATGTATTGTATCGCATTGCAACCTCAACTGGAATTCCATCGCGTTCACCTTCCATGAAGATTACTTTGTCCATAATAGATTCGCGGCTACCGTCGATAAACTCAACAAATTCTTTTAATCCTTCTTCAGAATGAAAAGTTTCTGTTACAGGATTTCCATCAGCATCTTTTTCGCGTTCATCAACCAATACAATATTGATTCCTTTGTTCAAGAAAGCTAACTCACGCAAACGATTTGCTAAAGTAGAATAGTTATATGTTTGTACTTCTTGGAAAATTGTATCATCTGGCGTAAAAGTTACTGTTGTACCACTTTTATCAGTCGTTCCAACTTCTTTTACATCGTACAAAGGTTTCCCTTTCGAATATTCCTGAATATATTGTTTTCCGTTCTTGAAAACTTCTGCCGATAAATGGTTAGAAAGTGCATTAACACACGAAACTCCAACACCGTGCAAACCTCCAGAAACTTTGTACGTATCTTTATCAAACTTACCACCTGCACCAATTTTCGTCATTACAACTTCTAATGCAGATTTTCCTTCTTTTTTATGTAAGTCGACAGGAATACCACGTCCGTTATCTTCGACACGAATCGAGTTTCCTTCTAAAATTGTTACCTTGATTGTATCACAGTATCCTGCTAAAGCTTCATCAATAGAGTTATCAACAACCTCGTAAACTAAGTGGTGTAATCCTCTAACTCCGACGTCTCCAATGTACATCGATGGACGAAGACGTACGTGCTCCATTCCTTCTAACGCTTGGATATTATCCGCCGTATATGTGTTATTACTCATAATATGTCTCTAACTTTTTAAAACAAACAAATATAGTGAATTTTGACGAGAAAACCTCTTAAAAAGAACTTAAAGTATTGGATAAAATAACGTTTTAAAATTTAATTTTTGGATTAATTCAATAATTATTGTGTTTAAACTTTTTTACTAAGCAAAACGTGATATAACTCTTTAATCTCTTTTTATTTTCATTTTTTTCTTGATAAAAAAACGAAACAAAAAAATCAAGGTTATAAATCTTTGACTAAAAATTATCAACACTTCGATAATGATTTAAAAATTCACATACGTTCATTAAATCATTTATAACCTACGCTTATTCAATTTTATTAACGTCAAAGCTTTAAATACCATTATTTTTAAACCTTAAAAAAAAGAAAAATAGCTGAATAATTAAAAATCACTATTTGAAAGTTTAAACAAGATTATTGTTAAAATAAAAAACCGAAATCAAATTGATTTCGGTTTTCAAGTATATAATTTCTATAAATTAAATATCTTTCTTTTCTAAATAAACGACTTTCTTCGTTTCGAAGAAATCTTCGTCAAAAAAGTTTTGAATATCAAACAAAACAGCATTTGGAAAACCTGCTAATTCTTCTGTCAAATCACCTCCTTTTAGATATAATAAGCCATTAGGAAAAGGATTAATCGCTTCTTTTTTAAATTTTCCTCGAATCCATTCTGCGAATCTTGGCATTGCTGTCACCGCACGAGAAACCACAAAATCGTATTTATCTGTTAATTCTTCGGCACGTTTTTGTTCTGCTTTTACGTTCGTCAAACCTAAACCGTCAGCCACACCTTTTACAACCTTGATTTTTTTTCCGATAGAATCTACCAAATGAAACTGAACATTCGGAAACAAAATTGCCAACGGAATTCCTGGTAAACCACCTCCAGTTCCTACATCCAGAACAGAAGAACCATCTGCAAATTCCATCACTTTTGCAATCGCTAAAGAATGTAAAATATGGTTCGTATAAATTTCATCAATATCTTTTCGAGAAACAACATTGATTTGATCGTTCCATTCTTTGTACAAATCACCAACTTTCGAAAATTGTTCGATTTGTTTTTCCGTTAAATCAGGAAAATATTTTAAAATTAAATCAATCATTGCTTAAATAATTTCTGAAACTCGCTGACAAACGTAATCTAACAACTTTGTATCGTCTTCTGTAAACGGATTAATTTTATGCGAATCGATATCAATTTGACCAATATTTTCTCCATTTTTGAAAATTGGAACAACAATTTCAGCTTTCGTTTCAATTGAACAAGCCAAATAATTATCTTGTGCATAAACGTCTGGCACAACAAAAGTTTCGTTAGATTCTGCCACTTGCCCACAAATTCCTTTACCATAAGGAATTATTGTATGATCGGTAGCTGCACCAACATAAGGTCCAAGTTTTAGTTCATTTTTATCTCCATTCTTGAAATAAAATCCCACCCAATTATAGTATTCAACTTCGTCACTCAACAATTGACAAATCTTTTGTAATCTATCTTCCGTAGAAATTGCGCTATCAATTATGACATCCACGCGTTTATGTAAATCTTGCATTTTGTTACTTCTAAAAAAGCAAATTTATTGATTAATCATAACTTAATCAAAAGTTGACGTTTTTCATTTATATTTGTTCAAGATTTTTTAACCAAATGAAAGAATTTAAACCTTTATTGTTATTCCTTGCACGTTTTTTAGGAACTTACATTATTTTAAGTTTAGCTTATAAATTGTATTTGGATCAATATTTACCGCACAATACCCCTGATCCATTTACAAAATTAACATCTGATGTAACAGCTTTTGGTTTGAACAAATGTGGTTTTTTTACTTTTTCTAATATTGCAGAAAATCAGCCTTGGATGCGTTTGGTAATGGACGGACAAGTGGCGTCTATTGTAAATGAAGGTTGTAATGCGATTTCTATTCTGATAATTTTCGTAGCGTTTATCGTTGCTTTTTACACGAATTTCAAACAAACTTTTTTGTTTATTTTATCTGGTTTAGCAATTCTTTTTGTGATGAATATTTCGAGAATTATGTTGTTAAATTATATTTTTAGATACCACGCAGAATATGGTAAAATGGCACACGATTATCTGTTTCCTGCAATTATTTATGGTTCAATCGTGATTCTTTGGATTGTTTGGATCAAATTTTTTGTAACAAAATACAATAAGCAAAATGCTAAATAAATATTTACGTTACGCAATTGCAGTTTTACTTGTTTTTGGATTAATATTAGTCCGAAAATTTGAAGATGTTTTATTTTATGATCCTTTCCTAAAATACTTTCATTTTGTTGGTCATTCAAAATTCCCTGAAATTGATTTACCAAAATTGAACGCAAGTCTGATGGTTCGCTATCTAATCAATACATTATTAACGGTATTAATTGTTTGGTTTATTTTCTGGAAAAAAAGTTACGTTAAATTCTCTATCATTATTATGATTATTGGATTAATCGTTCTTTTACCAATCTATAATTATTTGATTTCAACACATTTTTCATCAGGCGAAATGGTTTTCTTTTATGTGAGAAGATTTCTCATTCAGCCCATGTTTTTATTAATTTTAGTTCCTTGTTTTTATTACCAAGAAATACAACATAAAAAAACGGTCGAAAATTAATTTTCGACCGTTTTTTATTTTTTATTTTGACTTTGAAAAATATCTTCCAAAAATTTTATTTTTTCTTCTTCAGACATCGGTTTTTCTCCATTATCATTTAAAGTAATCCCTGTTAATTTATTATTACGAACCGAAAATAATAAATATGAATTTAAATCTATATTTCCTTTTACTTTCTCCTTAAATATTCTCCAAATTATATAATTAGAGTTTCTCTTTAATTCTGATACTAATACTTTTTCTCCGGTTTTCCAATAATCAGTCTCCCATTTATAATATTTCTCTAAAAGTTCACTTTCAGACAAACCTGTTTCATAAAATTCATATTTTTCTGGTTTCGCTACGACAATCATTAAGCTAACATCGGTTTTCTTATTAACAAAATGATATTGACTTGAACTTTTAAGTTGTCCTTTATGTTCCCATTTTCCAGGGAATTCAAAATATTCTTCATTAATGATATAATGAGAAACTTTTTGAGCATTAACAAAATTTGAAAAAAATAATATTACAAAAAGAAATGTAATTTTTAAAAAACTATTTGCTTTCATAATTACAATCCCGATTCTTCTTTTTCTTGTTGCGCATCTAACTTTGCTTGCTCTTTTGCAGCTGCTTCTTGTGCTTTTTGTTCTGCAACTTTACGTTTTTCTTCGTTTGCAATTTCTGCATTCGCTTTGTTCACTGCTTTGTATTTGTACAACCAACCTAAGAATCCACCAAGTATAAATCCAACTCCAGCACCTCCTGTTATTCCGACTAAAAATTCTTTGTCCGCAAATAATCTTGAGATATCTAAATTTGTAAAATAGTACATTGCAACGCTAATCGCAATCAACAAAAATCCAATAAAAGTAGAATAGGTCATCGTTATATGTTTTTAAAATAAATCTTGTAACATTCTTTGGCGAACAGCTTCGTACAAAATCGCTCCAGCCGCAACCGAAACATTCAGTGAAGCAGTTTGTCCAGCCATAGGCAATTTAATAATTTTATCCGAAATTTTAATAATAGAATCCGAAACTCCATCTTCCTCACTTCCCATCACAATAGCTGCAGGAACAGAGAAATCTGCATCATAAATAAATTCTGCTGATTTTTCAGAAGCACTAAAAATTGAGATTCCAGCCGATTGTAAATATTTAATAACATTCACTAAATTTCCTTCTTTACAAACCGGAATATTGTACAACGCTCCTGTCGAAGTTTTGATCGCATCTGCATTTACAGAAGCCGAACCTTTTGCTGGAATAATAATTGCATCAACACCAACACATTCTGCTGTACGAGCGATTGCACCAAAATTACGAACATCAGAAACACGATCTAAAATCAAGATAAAAGGTGTTTTTCCTTGTTCCCAAATTTGAGGTAATACATTTTCGATTGAATCAAATTCGATTGGCGAAATAAATGCATAGACTCCTTGGTGATTTTTTCCTGTAAAACGATTTAGTTTTTCTACAGGTACATAACTTACAGGAATTTCATATTCAGTGATTAATTTTCTCAATTCAGAAAAAATTTCACCTTGTAAACCTTTTTGAATAAAAATTTTGTCGATTGTTTTCCCTGCTTCAATCGCTTCTATTACTGGTCTTAAACCAAAAATTCCCGCTTCGTTTTTCATAAGTGCAAAGATAAAAAATTATACGTAACTATTTACCTATCCTTCTCTTCAATTGTTGTAAATAATTTGGAAAGCTCATATACAACATGCAACCAATAACAATTAGCGAAATCATTGAGATTAAATTTAGTTTGATATGAACAATTTTTGACACAAAAACAACCACCAAAACAACATTAAATAAAGTTTGGAAATAAAAATGTTGCGCAATTTTTCGTCCAAAATCTGATTTGCTATACGAAGCAAAAAACATAAAAAGCACTAAAATTGTAAAAATTAAACTAATTTTCATTCTAAAAAAAATCACTAAATTTGAAAGGTTAAATATACTCAAAATGCAACAATATCACGATTTATGTAAAAAGGTTTTAGCAGAAGGCGCTTTTAAAGAAGACAGAACGGGAACAGGAACTAAAAGTATTTTTGGTTACCAAATGCGTTTCGATTTGTCGAAAGGTTTCCCTTTGGTGACGACTAAAAAATTACATTTAAAATCGATTATCTACGAATTGTTGTGGTTTTTGAAAGGTGATACGAATATCAAATATTTAACAGATAATGGTGTAAGAATATGGAACGAATGGGCTGACGAAAATGGTGATTTAGGTCCTATTTATGGTCATCAATGGCGTTCATGGGGGAAACCAAATGGAGAAGTTGTTGACCAAATTAAAGTTGCGATTGATCAAATAAAAAATAATCCTGATTCACGTAGAATTATAGTTTCTGCTTGGAATGTTGGAGAATTAGATCAAATGGCTTTAGCTCCATGTCATGCATTTTTTCAGTTTTATGTGAATGATGGAAAATTATCGTTGCAATTGTATCAACGTAGTGCAGATATTTTCTTAGGTGTTCCATTCAATATTGCGTCATATGCGTTATTACAAATGATGGTTGCACAAGTTTGTGATTTAGAAGTCGGCGATTTTGTGCATACTTTTGGAGATGCACATATTTACAAAAATCATTTTGAACAAGTTGAACTACAATTAACACGCGAAGCTTTTCCTCTTCCAACAATGAAAATCAATCCGAATGTAAAGGATATTTTTGATTTTACATACGAAGATTTCGAATTAGAAAATTATCAAGCTCATCCTCACATCAAAGGAATTGTAGCAGTTTAATCATAAAAAAACACTTAAAGTCTCCAAATTGGAGGCTTTTTTTGTAACTTTTCGAGAAAATTATCAACCAATAGAAATAAATTTTTACGATGAAAAAACGAATCCTTTGGCTTTCATCAGCCTTTATTATATCAAGTCTTACTTATGCGCAAGTAATGACGCCACCGCCGAGTTATAACGAAAACCAAACGAACAAATTAGATATTTATCGTGCAGAAGCAGAACGAATTAATAATCTTGTTCATACCAAATTGGATCTTAAATTTGATTATGCAAAAGAGCACGTTTTAGGTGAAGCTTGGGTAACATTGAAACCACATTTCTATGCTACAAACAAAGTTACATTAGACGCAAAAGCAATGTTGATTAGCGAAGTCGCTTTGGTAAATGGTGCTACAAAAAAAAAATTAAATTATAAATACGATGATTTACAATTAGTCATCGATTTGAATAAAGAATACAAAAAAGATCAAGAATATACACTTTACATCAAGTATACAGCGCGTCCAAACGAAGTAAAACAAGAAGGAAGTGCGGCCATAAACGATGCAAAAGGTGTTTATTTTATCAATGCAAAAGGTGAACGACCAAATTATCCAACTCAAATTTGGACACAAGGCGAAACTGAATCTTCTTCTTGTTGGTTCCCGACAATTGATAAAACGAATCAAAAAACTTCACAAGAAATCACGTTAACATATCCTGATAAATATGTTTCATTATCAAATGGAACAATGAAATCTTCGAAGAAAAATTCGGACGGAACAAAAACTGATTATTGGAAATTTGATAAAAAACATGCGCCATATTTATTCTTTTTCGGGATTGGAGATTACGCAGTCATCAATGATAAATGGAAAAATATCAATGTTGATTATTACGTAGAACCAGAATATAAAGATGTTGCAAAGCAAATTTTTGGTAATACACCAGAAATGATTCAGTTCTTTTCTGATAGATTAAACTATCCTTATCCTTGGGATAAATATGCACAAATGACGGCTCGCGAATATGTTTCTGGAGCTATGGAAAATACAACAGCTTCTTTATTTCATGATGGTGTTCAGCAAAAAGCTGGTCAATTAGTCGATGAAAACACTGCTGAATATGTTATTGCGCACGAATTATTTCACCATTGGTTTGGAGATTTAGTTACGGCTGAAAGTTGGGGAAATTTAACAGTGAATGAATCGTTTGCTAATTATTCTGAATATTTATGGTTTGAATATAAATACGGAAAAGAGAAAGCGGATGAGCATCGTTACAACGAAATGTTTGGTTATAAACAAGGCGATGGACCAACGAAAAATTTGGTTCGAGTTCATTACAATTCTCGCGAAGACATGTTTGATGGTGTTTCGTACAACAAAGGTGGAATTATCTTACATATGTTGAGAAACTTCTTAGGAGATGATGCTTTCTTCAAAGGTTTGAACAAATATTTGAAAGATAATGAATACGGAAAAGCTGAATCTACTCAATTACGATTGGCTTTGGAAGAAGTTTCTGGTCGTGACTTAAATTGGTTTTTCAATCAATGGTATTACGAAAATGGTCATCCAAAATTAACAGTTGTTTCAGATTATTCTTCAGCAAATAAAAAAATAAAAGTTGTTGTTCGTCAAGATGCTTCAAAATTATTTGAATTTCCTTTTGCGATTGATATTGTCGAAAATGGAAAAACAACGCGTCAACAAGTTTGGGTTCCAAAACAAGCCGAAACTGTTTTCGAATTTGCAGCAAACCAAAAACCTGATGTCGTTATTCCAAATGCGGATCAAGTTTTATTAGCAGATATCGACGATAAAAAACCTGTTGAAGATTTTATTGCGCAATACAAAGCTGGAAAAGGAAATTACACGACACGTTTATTAGCGATTGAAGCAATGGCAAATGCGCAAGCAACTAATCCAAAAGCGGCTGATGCCTTGGTTAATGCTTTAGATGATTCATTTGATGGATTAAGAATTTATGCGATTCATAAATTGGACACAAAATCAAAAACGATTGTTGATAAAGCTTCATCAAAATTAAAACAATTGGCTTCTAATGATCCTAAAACATTGGTTCAAGCGGCTGCTTTAAGTGCTTTGAATGATGCCAATATTTATGATGTAGCAATTTTCGAGAAAGCTTCAAAAAGCCCTTCATTTAGTGTTCAAGGAGCCTCGTTAACTGGAATCTTAAAAAATAATCCTTCAAAAATTAATGATTTAACAACTAATCTTGATAATGAAGTGATTAAAGGTTCACCAGATTTAGCAATGGCATTAGTTCCGACTTGGATCAAAAATAATCAATTGGATAAAGCTGCTTTAATTTCGGAATCTGCTGCGATGTATGAATTCGTAAAATTCCAAGATCCAGAAAAAGGAAAAATTGCTGAACAAGCTTTCAATTGGATTATGAACAATGACACACCAGATGCAACGGCTGAAATTGCTAAAACATATTCGCGTTATTATCCATATTTGAAAGAACAAAATCCACAAGCAGGACAAGCTGTGAAAATGATGGCTGAAAAAGCATTGCAAGTAAAAACGAATGCTGCAAAAACAATTAAATCAGCAACTATTGCAAAACAAGTGGAGCAATTACAAGATGCTATAAATAAAATGAAATAATTCACTAAAATTATTATATTTGTTAAGCTATCCTTGCAAGAGGATAGCTTTTTTTACCTTATAACTTATGATAAACATTGTAGTAGCAAAAGCAAGCAACAACGTAATTGGTGCAAAAAATGATTTGATTTGGCATTTACCAAATGATCTGAAACATTTCAAAAGTATAACTTCTGGGCATCCTATTATTATGGGACGAAAAACGTTCGAATCATTGGGTAGACCTTTACCAAATCGTACCAATATTGTTGTGACAAGAGATCAGAATTGGAATACAGAAGGTATCGAAATTGCGTCTTCTTTACCAAAAGCAATAGAAGTTGCGAAAAAAATTGACGATGATATTTACATTATCGGTGGTGGAAATATTTACAAACAAGCGATGGAATTTACTGATATTTTGTACATCACAGAAGTTCATCACGAATTTGATGGAGACACTTATTTCCCAGAAATAGACTTGGACGAATGGGAAGAAGTAGAACGAGAAGATTTCAAAAAAGATGAAAAACATCCATATGCTTACTCGTTTGTGACGTATAAAAGAATAGATTAGAAACTTTCGTGCATAAAAAAAGCAAGAATTTTGATTCTTGCTTTTATATTTTTTACACCTTAATGTTTTACATCTTGTACTTCGTCTGGATTGTGTTTGTATTTGAACACAATTGCGAACAATACCGTAACAACTAATGCGTAGCCTGCGAAAATAAACCAAGAATGTCTCCATCCTTCTAGCTGCAATGTCAAATCAGTTTGACTATACACTAAATGATTCACGATGTATTGTGCAATTAACATTCCGATTGTTGCTCCAAAACCATTGGTCATCATCATAAAAACTCCTTGTGCAGAAGAACGAATTTCTTCGTTTGTTTCTTTGTCTACATACAACGAACCTGATACATTGAAAAAATCGAAAGCGATTCCGTAAACAATCATTGATAAGATAAACATCCAAACGCCAGATCCTGGATCTCCTAATCCAAATAATCCGAAACGTAAGACCCAACCTACCATTGCCATCAACATCACGATTTTGATTCCGAATCGTTTTAGCACGAAAGGAATTAATAAAATACACAATGTTTCAGAAACTTGAGACAACGAAATTAAAGCATTTGCATTACTTGCTCCCCACGTATTGGCATAATCTGGAATATCCTTAAACGTTGTGATAAATGGATTTGCATATCCATTTGTAATTTGCAAAGAAACGCCTAAAAGCATTGAAAAGATAAAGAAAATTGCCATTTTTCTATCTTTAAATAATGCAAAAGCTTTTAAACCAAATGCATCAGAAATAGATTGTTTTTCAGAACTTTTGTTAACTGGGCAATTAGGTAATAAGAAACTGTATAAAAACAATATAACTCCTAAAAATCCAGATACAAAGAACTGATAATAATTGGATTGAAAACTTACGAATGTTGGATCACTTGAAAAGTTAAATCCAAAAACACCATCTTTAAATCCAGAGAAATTAACAAATAACATCGCTACAATAAAACCAACTGTTCCAAACGTTCTGATTGGAGGAAAGGATTTGATTGTGTCTAAATTATTTTGTTTTAAAATTGTGTAGGCTGTTGAGTTAGAAAGGGCGATTGTTGGCATAAAGAACGCCACACTAACCGAATAAAGTGCGAAGATTGTTGTAAAATCTACATCGTTTCCAGCTGTCATTCCGTAATAACCTGCTGCAAACATAAAAATCGCAGCTAATAAATGATTCAATCCCAACAAACGTTGTACAGGAATCCATCTATCCGCTACAATACCCATTATTGCGGGCATAAAAATCGACACAATACCTTGCATCGCGTAAAAAAGACCAATTTTTGGACCTAAGCCAACTGATCCTAAGTAATTTCCCATAGAGGTTAGGTATGCTCCCCATACCGCAAACTCAAGGAAACTCATGATTGTAAGTCTAAGCTTTACAGACATAATTATTTGAAATAGTTATTAGTTTCCCATGTTATCGATTTGATCACGAAGGCGAGCTGCCAATTCATAATCTTCATTCTTCACAGCTTTTTCCATCTCAGTTTCAAGTTCAGATTTTGTCCAACCTTCATATTCGTTGATATCAGACAAATCATTTTCCAAACCAGCCAAGATATCCAAATCATCTTCGAAGTTATTTGCTGCGCGACGTATATTTTCTTCTTCTTCAATAACGTCCAAATGAATTCCAGCTTTTTCTACAACATTATCATAGGCATAGATAGGTGCATTGAAACGAACAGCCAATGCAATTGCATCAGAAGTTCTCGAATCAATCTCGGCACGTTGTCCATCATCATTCACAAAAACAATATTCGAATAAAAAACACCATCTTCTAATTTATAAATATAAATAGAATCAACATTCAATTGAAATTCTTTTCCTAATGAAATAAACAAATCGTGTGTTAATGGACGAGGTGGATTAATATCTTTCTCTAAAGCTAATGCGATTGATTGTGCCTCAAAGCTCCCAATAATAATTGGCAACTTTCTTCCTCCTACATTTTCCTCTAGAATCAACGCATATGCGCCAGTCTGAGTTTGACTGTAAGATATTCCTTTAATATTTAATCTAATTAAATTGTCCATTTGGGCGTAAATCTATGAAAAACTGATGAATATTTAATCTTTTTTTAATGAATAAAAAAAATCCGAACCACCTAAATGATTCGGATTGAATTTATAATCTTAAAATGATTAAGCTTGACCTTTATATTTTTTTAACTCTTCAGTTAATTTAGGAACAATCTCAAAAGCATCTCCTACGATTCCGTAATCAGCCGCTTTAAAGAAAGGCGCTTCTGGATCATTGTTGATGACAACAATTGTTTTAGATCCATTAACTCCAGCTAAGTGCTGAATAGCTCCTGAAATACCAACTGCGATATATAAATTTGGCGCAATTGCTTTTCCTGTTTGTCCTACGTGCTCAGCATGCGGTCTCCAACCAATATCAGCAACTGGTTTAGATGATGCTGTAGCAGCTCCTAAAACTTTTGCTAAATCTTCGATCATTCCCCAGTTTTCAGGACCTTTCATTCCACGACCTGCAGAAACAACAATATCCGCTTCTTTCAAATCGATTTTATCAGAAGAAGCCATTTCTGTTGAAACAACTTTTACTTTTGCATCTGCATCAGAAACTGATACTGAAGCTGATTCTTCTGAACCTGAAACTGCATTTTCTTTTGCTCCGAATGCGTTTTGTAGAACTGTAACTACAACTTTTCCTGAAACTGCAACAGTTTCTACTCCTTTTCCAGAGAATGCTTTACGTGCAACTGTGAATGGAGAAACTGCTGTTGGAGATTTTTCTACATTTGTTACTAAAGATGCTCCTGTTTTGTATGCTAAAACTGGTGCTATAGTCGCTCCTTCGTTTGTTGATGGTAAAACCACAACATCTCCTTGAGCAACTTCAGCCAAAGCTTTTGCGTAAGAATTTGCATCAAATTTTGCTAAAGCTGCATTATCAACTTTAACTACTTTAGATGCTCCATATTTATATAATTCGTCAGCAGTAGCATTTCCAAAAACGATTGCTGTAACAGTATCTCCAGCAACATCAGCTGTAGCTTTTGCGTAAGAAACTGCTTCTAATCCTGCTTTTTTATATTTTCCGTCGTGTGACTCTGCGTATACAAAAATTGCCATTTTTTAATTTCTTTTTAGGTGAATAATTAGATTACTTTAGCTTCTTCGTGTAATAATCTTACCAATTCTGCTACATTGTCTTTGTCGATTAATGTTACATTACCTCTTTCAGCAGGTTTTACATAACCAACAACTTCAACTTTAGTTTCTGTCGCTTCTGGTGCAACAACTGCGATTTGTTTTGTACGCGCTTGCATAATTCCACGCATATTAGGAATTCTTAATGCAGCCTCGTCAACCAATCCTTTTTGTCCTGCGATAACAGCTGGTAAAGTAACTTCTACAGTTTCTTTTCCTCCGTCAATTTCACGAACAGCTTTTGCAGAAGAACCTTCTACATCAAGACCGATACATCCGTTTACAAAACCATAATCTAACATTGCAGCAACTAATCCTGGTACAGAACCTCCATTATAATCAATTGATTCTTTTCCTGTCAATACTAAATCAAAACCACCATCTTTAGCAGCTTTTGCGATTTGTGTAGCAACAAAGAAATCATCGCGAGCATCAGCATCAATACGAATTCCATCATTCGCACCAATCGCTAAAGCTTTACGCATAACTGGATCTACAGTTGCATCTCCAACAGTTAAAATTGTAACAGTAGCTCCTTGTTTTTCTTGTAACTCTACTGCTTTATTTAAACTAAATTCGTCGTGCGGGTTAATAACGAACTGAACACCATTTTTATCAAATGATTTTCCGTCAGCTGTGAAGTTGATTTTTGCTGTAGTATCTGGTACACTACTAATACAAACTAATATCTTCATAATTTTGTGTTTACTTTTTCTTTTATGTAAAAATAACTAATTTATTTTATTATGCAAGCATAACATTGTTAATTCTTTACTAAGTCGTTACTTTTCGCTTTCAATTGTTTTTTATAAACTGAATTTGAAACCAATACACTTAGTTCGTACAATAACCAAAGAGGAATTGTAACTAAAATCATACTGTACACATCGTTTGGTGTAATTGCAGCTGCAATCACTAATACAACAATAAATGCGTGTTTACGGTATTCTTTCAAAAATTTTGGTGTTAAGATTCCAATACTCGTTAAGAAGTAAACGAAAACAGGCATCAAAAACATAACTCCCATCGATAATAATAATTGAACAAATAAATCGATATAACTTGGCAACGTCCATGTATTTCCTACACCAAAAGGATCGTAAGTGAATAAAAATTGTGTACACAATGGTAGCAACATATAGTAACTAAATAAGACTCCTGTTACAAAGAAAAACGAAACAGCGAAAATGGTAAATCCTGCATATTTTCGTTCAGCTTCTTTTAATGCTGGTTTTACAAATCGCCAAATTTCAAAAATAATATAAGGAATTGCGATAATTACACCACACACAATTACTGCAAAAAATTGTGAAGTGATCTGTCCTGATGGATTAAGATTGGTCAATTCTTTCGAAATATCAAATGATTCGGTATAAATTTTTCCGAAACCTGTTAATTCACCAAATTGATTAAAAATATCAAACGTTGGAAAAGTTGATTTTAATGGAGCCATAATCACATGTTCCACCAATTCGTCCCAATAAATAGCGACTGCAATAGATGTAATCACAATTGATAAAATAGAACGAACCAAATGTCCTCTCAACTCACCAATATGAGCCAAAAATGACATACTCGATTTTGTATTATCTGCCATACGCTTATTCGATTCCTTCGTTTAAAATTGAGTGAATATCCAAAATTCCATAATAATGATTTTCTTCATCAACCACCACCAATTGTCCAATACTGTTGTGACGAAGAATCGCTAAAGCTTCTCTTGCTTTTTCAGCTTTTTTGATTGTTTTCGGATTCATTGAAGCAATATCTTTCGCAGTTAAATGTGCAAAAGTTTCATTATTTAATAACATTCGGCGCAAATCTCCATCTGTTATCACACCAACAATTTTATCATTATCAATCACAACTGTAATTCCATGACGACCTGATGTTAATGAATTAATGACTTCTGTAATCGAAGAATCTGGATGCACAGAAGGTTTTCTTTCTGGATCAACAATATTTTCTACTGTCCACAATAATCGTTTTCCTAAAGCTCCACCTGGATGATATTTTGCAAAATCGTTTTGTGTAAACGCTCTCAATTTCATCAAAGCTACCGCCAATGCATCACCCATTACCAATTGAGCCGTTGTAGAAGTTGTTGGTGCCAAATTTACGGGACAAGCTTCTTTATCAATATTAACATCCAAAACAATGTCTGAATTTTTTGCTAATTCTGATTTCAAATTTGATGTTAAACCAATCAAAACTGATGCATATTGTTTAAGAATCGGAGCCAAATATGTAATCTCTGGCGTATTTCCACTTTTCGAAATACAAATCACCACATCTTCTGGTCGTACAAGACCCAAATCGCCATGAATAGCTTCCGTCGCATGTAAAAATTGACTTGGAGTTCCGGTAGAATTTAAGGTTGCTACAATTTTATTTGCAATGTGTGCACTCTTTCCTACTCCAACAACTACCAACTTTCCTTTCGTGTTATATATCGCATTTACCGCATCAACAAAAGACTCGCTAATACGAGAAGCTATTGCTTCCAGCGCTTGAATTTCTTCTCGAAATACCCCTTGCGCTATTTGTATTAATTCTGAATTTTCCACAATAAAATTTCTATTGTCTATTTTTAAAATTTTTCGTACTTTTACTCTCCTTTTTTATTTACACTCAATTATATATAAATCATATAAAATTTATGTGTATATTTAAGAGTTATCAAATATAGGAACTATTTAATTTATAATATTAATTTTAGTCTTTTGTGTAGATGGAAGCCACTTCGAAAAACTTAACATCTTACCTAAAAAAATATTTTGGTTTCGACCAATTTAAAGGACAGCAGCACGAAATCATTACAAGCTTACTAAATAAAGAAGATGTATTTGTTTTGATGCCAACTGGAGGAGGTAAGTCTTTATGTTATCAATTACCGGCATTAATGTCAGATGGAGTCGCGATTATTGTGTCCCCTTTAATCGCGCTGATGAAGAATCAAGTAGACGCTATACGTGGAATTTCTGAAAATGATGGAATTGCCCACGTATTAAACTCATCTTTAAACAAGTCAGAAACGAAAACAGTTATGACAGATATTAAAGATGGAGTAACTAAAATGTTGTACGTTGCACCCGAATCTTTGACAAAAGAAGAATACATCGATTTCTTTAAATCGGTAAAAATTTCTTTTTTTGCTATTGATGAAGCGCACTGTATTTCTGAATGGGGACACGATTTTCGACCAGAATATCGTAATCTAAAAGCGATTATCAACAAAATTGGTGATGCGCCAATTATTGCTTTAACTGCAACAGCAACACCAAAAGTACAAGAAGATATTCAGAAAACTTTGGGAATGCAAAGCGCTAAAGTTTTTAAAGATTCTTTTAATCGTACGAATTTATTTTACGAAATCCGCCCAAAGGTTGATCAAGACAAACAAATCATCAAATTTATCAAACAAAACGATGGTAAATCTGGTGTCATTTATTGCTTGAGTCGTAAAAAAGTTGAAGAAATTACGCAACTTTTACAAGTAAACGGAATCAATGCCATTCCTTACCATGCAGGTTTAGACGCCAAAACACGTAGCAAACATCAAGATATGTTTTTGATGGAAGATGCAAGTGTCGTTGTCGCTACAATTGCTTTCGGAATGGGAATTGACAAGCCAGATGTACGTTTTGTGATGCATTACGATATGCCAAAATCGTTAGAAAGTTATTACCAAGAAACTGGTCGTGCAGGTCGCGATGGTGGTGAAGGTGTTTGTATTGCTTTCTATGATTATAAAGATATCGAAAAGTTAGAAAAATTCTTAGCAAGTAAACCTGTTGCAGAACGCGAAGTTGGAATGCAATTACTTTCTGAGGTTGTAGCATATGCCGAAACTTCGATGTCGCGTCGTAAATTTTTGTTACATTATTTTGGAGAAGAATTCGACGACAAAAACGGCGAAGGGGCAAATATGGACGACAATATGCGCAATCCTAAAAAAATGATTGAAGCAAAAGATGATGCAGTAATTGCATTAGATGTTGTTCAGAAAACAAATCAAAAATTAAAATTAAATGATGTTGTAAATGTTATAGTTGGTAAAGAAACTTCTATTACAAAATCATATAATTTGAGCTCTGAAGATTTCTTCGGAATTGGAAAAGCAAAAGAAGATTATTATTGGAAATCTATTTTACGTCAATTAATTGTACGTAATTTATTAGAGAAAGAAATCGAATCATATGGTATTTTAAAAATTACCAAATCTGGAAAAGATTTCATTAGTAAGCCAACTTCTTTTGAAATTGCCGAAGATATTGATTTCAAAAAATTATTATCAGAAGGTAGCTTTGAAAAAGAAGAAACATCTTCTGCACCTATTGCTTTTGATGATGTTTTATTGAAACAATTGAAAGATTTACGTAAAAAAATCTCTAAAAAACATCAAATTCCACCTTTTGCAGTTTTCCAAGATTCGAGTTTAGATGATATGACAATGCAATATCCAACAACAGTTAAGGAGTTAACAAATGTGTTTGGTGTTGGAGAAGGGAAAGCTCAGAAATTCGGAAAAGAATTTGTAGATTTTATTGCGCAATATGTTAAAGACAACGACGTTATTCGACCTGAAGATATGGTGATTAAACAAGTTGCTGACAAATCGAGTCACAAAGTTTATATCATTCAATCGACAGACAGAAAGTTAAATCTTGAAGATGTTGCGGAAGCAAAAAATATGACGATGAGCGATTTACTTTCAGAAATGGAAAGTATCGTTTATCAAGGAACAAAATTAAATATCAATTATTATATTGACGAAGTTTTGGACGAAGATCAACAAGAGGAAATTTATGAATTCTTGATGGACGCAGATTCTGACTCAATGTCATCATTATTAGATGAATTTGGTGACGATTATGATGAAGAAGAATTACGTTTAATGCGTATCAAATTCATCAGTGAAGTCGCAAATTAAACCATACAAAAAATAAACTTTCAGCCCAAGGAATGCTTATCTTTGGGCTTAATTATTACAAGAAAAATGAACAATAAAGCAATATTAATGATTTTGGACGGATGGGGAATTGGACCAAACCCTGCTGTTTCTGCAATCGCGCAAGCAAATACACCTTTTGTAGATAGCTGTTTCGAGAAATTTCCACATTCTACGTTGGATACGTTTGGTTTAGCCGTTGGTTTACCAGAAGGACAAATGGGGAATTCGGAAGTTGGACATATGAATTTGGGTGCTGGACGCGTAGTTTTCCAAAACTTAGTTCGAATCAATATGGCGGTTGAAAACGGAACGTTACAAAACGAACCTATCTTAAAAGATGCTTTTCAATATGCTTTAGAGTATAACAAAAAAGTACATTTCATTGGTTTAGTTTCTGATGGTGGTGTACACTCACATATCAATCATTTGAAAGGTTTGTTAGATGCAGCAAATCAATCAGGTTTACAACAAAATGTTTTTGTACATGCTTTCACAGATGGTCGTGACACCGATCCAAAATCTGGCGAAGGATTTATCACAGAATTGATGAATCACATGACAAAATCAACAGGAGAAATCGCTTCGATTACTGGTCGTTATTATGCAATGGATCGTGATAAACGTTGGGAACGTGTGAAATTAGCATTCGATGCAATGGTAAATACAGTTGGTAAAACAACAACAAATCCATTAGAAGCAATTCGTGCATCTTATAATGAAGGCGTAACAGATGAATTCATCAAACCGATTATTGTAACGGATGGAAATGGTCAACCAAAAGCTAAAATCGAGAATGATGATGTAGTGATTTGTTTCAATTTTAGAACTGATCGTGGACGTGAAATCACAGAAGTTTTAACGCAACATGATTTTCCAGAATTTGGAATGCATAAATTAAATCTAAAATATATCACTCTTACAGAATATGATGCTACATATACTGGAGTTGCGGTAATTTTTGATGAGAAAAATATTGTAAATACGTTAGGAGAAGTTATTTCTAATGCTGGTCGTAAGCAAATTCGTATTGCTGAAACTGAAAAATATCCACACGTAACATTTTTCTTCAATGGTGGTCGCGAAGAACCTTTCGTTGGTGAATCTCGTGTTTTATGTGCTTCGCCAAGAGATGTTGCTACTTACGATTTGAAACCAGAAATGGCTGCATATGATATTACAAATGCAATTGTACCAGAAATCGAAAAAGAATCAGCGGATTTCATTTGTCTTAACTTCGCTAATACAGATATGGTTGGACATACAGGTGTTATGTCTGCGGCAATAAAAGCTGCTGAAGTAGTAGATTCTTGTGCGGAGAAAATTGTAAATGCAGCTTTAGAACATGGTTACAATGTGGTGATTTTGGCTGATCACGGAAATTCAGATTTTATGATGAACGAAGATGGATCACCGAATACGCAACATACAACGAATCCTGTTCCATTTATTTTGGCTCAGAAAAATATCGAATGGAATGTTGAGCATGGTAAACTTGGAGATATTGCACCAACTATCTTAACTTTGATGGGAATTGAAATTCCAACTGAAATGACTGGAAACATTATTGTTCAAAAAAAATAACCTAAATAACTTTAAATACTTACAAACATGATTAATAAAATTATTGCTGTTGACTTTGATGGAACTGTGGTAGATGATAAATATCCAGAAATTGGAAAAGCTAAAATCTTCGCTTTCGAAACATTGAAACAATTACAAAACGACGGATATCGCCTTACTTTATGGACTTATCGTAGTGGTAAATATTTAGACGAAGCTGTTGAGTTTTGCAAACAAAATGGTATAGAGTTTTATGCCATCAACAATAGTTTTGACGGAGAGGATTTTGATAAAAATACGCAAAGTCGAAAAATAAATGCCGATATCTTTATCGACGATAGAAATTTAGGAGGTTTCCCAGGTTGGAGTGACGTTTATCAAATCATTACAAAAAAGATTGAATTAAGTGTTCACGCAAACGGGCAAAAAGCTCCTGAGAAGAAAAAGAAAAGAGGATTTTTCGGATTATGATACATTTAAAAAGTAAAGAAGAATTAGAACTAATGTACCTAAGCGCTCAATTGGTTTCAAAAACCTTGGGTATGTTAGCCAAAGAAGTAGTGCCTGGTGTTACAACCAATCATTTAGATAAATTAGGAGGCGAATTTATTCGCGACAATGGTGGATATCCTGCATTTTTAGGAATGTACGATTTCCCTAAAAACCTTTGTATTTCTCCAAATCAACAAGTTGTTCATGGAATTCCAAACGATGAACCACTTAACGAAGGAGATATTGTTTCGGTAGATTGTGGTGTTTATATGAATGATTTTTACGGAGATCACGCTTATACATTTGCAGTTGGTGAAGTAGATGCTGAAACTGAAAAATTATTACGCATTACAAAAGAATCTATGTTCAAAGGAATAGAACAAATGAAAAAAGGTAATCGCGTAGGTGATATTGGTTTTGCAATTCAACAATATTGTGAAAAAGAAGGTTACGGAATCGTTCGTGAATTAGTTGGACACGGATTAGGTCGTAAAATGCACGAAGAACCACAAGTTCCGAATTATGGACGTCGTGGATCTGGTAAAAAAATTGAAGAAGGAATGGTGTTAGCCATCGAACCAATGGTAAATATGGGAACTGAAAAAGTCTTCTTTCATCCAGATGGTTGGACGGTTACAACGCGCGATGATAAATATTCGGCTCACTTCGAACACGATGTTTGTGTAGTGGATGGCGAACCAAAATTATTGTCAACTTATCAGTTTATTTACGATGCTTTAGGAATCGTATCTGACGAAGAAAAACCATTTTTATTCAAACCTTAAGAAAACTTTTGTGAAAAAGCTTTTAAAAAAAATCATGAATATTCTACCTCGTCCTTTATTAATACAAGGTAGTTATATTATTCGTCCTGTTTTAGTTTGGTTTATGAAAGGAAATCGCTTCGTAGACCCAATTGATGGACAAGGTTATTATAGTTTGTTGCCTTATGGTTACGAAAAACAGCGTGATAATGTACTTTCACCCGGAACTTTTTCATTAGAAAGACATCGCTTGATGTGGTTGTACCTAAAAAATGAAACGTCTTTCTTTACTGAAAAAGCTAAAGTTTTGCACATTGCTCCAGAGCAATCTTTTATCAAGCGTTTTCGTGCGATGAAGAATTTAGAATACATCACAAGTGATATAGAATCGCCTTTGGCAGATGTAAAAGCAGATATCTGCGATTTACCTTTTGGTGATGATACATTTGATATCATTTTTTGTAATCACGTTTTGGAACATATTCCTGACGATCACAAAGCGATGAGCGAATTATTTCGTGTCATGAAACCAGGAGGTTGGGGAATTCTGCAAGTTCCAATTTCGTATCAACGTGATGTAACGTACGAAGATCCAACGGTTACAACAAAAGAAGAACGTAAAGAAAAATTTGGACAATATGATCACGTTCGTGTTTATGGTTTAGATTATTACAAACGTTTGGAAGATGTAGGATTTATTGTAGAAAAAGCAGATTACACCAAACAAATTCCTTCGGAAGATGTACTAAAATATTGTTTAGAAAAAGGTGAAATTTTACCAGTTGTTCGCAAACCAGCGGTATAATTCATTTAAAAATAGTCAAAATAAAAGCGNNCGCTTTTATTTTGACTATTTTTCAACTCCTTCATTCGATGTTTACGATGCATTCATATCGTTTTGCATTTCTCTTAACGTCATTACTTTTCCTCTTGTAGGTAAATTAATTTTAAGATTTTCTTTCAAAATTTCAAGTTGATTAATCTTAAAAATCACTGTAAAATAAGGCGAAATAATTTCTGCTTGTAAAATCAACCCCGGTAAATTCGAAAAATAATAAGGTCCATCTTTATATCTTATTTCAGGCGAATACCAAGCCGTAAATTCATTTCCATCTCGATCTTGATCAATCGCTTTTACGACATTATAACCATTAATCACAGCTTTTTCTTTCGTTAATTTCCAATTAAAATTAGGTATATTTTCTTTAACCAAATACGTTTTTACATTAATATCAAACTGTTTATAATATTCATTTTTAGAAAAATCTTTATACAAAGGATTTTGTTCCGATTTCAAAATCTCTTGTACAACCATATCCGCTTCATGTTGTGCGTTATTCACTTTTGTATCTGCTCGAAAAACAGATAAATTTTTATTACTTTCTAATATAAAATCGACAAAAACTCCTCTATCTATAGCCATTTTGAAAGCTGGTTGCAAATTCTTTGAAAACATATCCTTCGATTGTTCATAATCAAAAATAAATTCGGCTTTGTAAGTTGCTCGTATGCTTTCTTTTTGCGTTTGTGCTGACAGATTAATTCCTAAAAACGAGGTAATTGCGACAATTATATTTTTATTTATTGGGTTTTTATTTTATTTAAAACTTTTTCTAATATCCATCTTTTCGTTCACCGATTTGTTGAACTCTGAAAAAGATTGCGTGTTATAATCATTTACGATTATACTAAAATTCATATCTAAATCTGTTTTTTCATCATCTTTTTCATAAGTAGTGTTCCAAATTGCAGACGTTTCTTTCAACACCCAATTCCCGTTATGAGGACGATATTTATAAACAACTTTTGCTTCTCTTAAAAATTCATTTTCTGAATATTTAGTTTCCGGAATAGTCGTTTCCCAATAAAACTCAACAACAGCAAATGTATCTTTATCAATTGTCAGAAATACATCTCTTGATTTTGTTTTTATTGTAACTTCATAAACAAAACTATCTCCATATTTTGTTAATGATAAATTAGATTCTTCATATTTCTTTTCCTTTAATAAGTATACAAATTGCTTAATATATTTTTCTTTCAAATAAATACTCTCCAAATAATAAATCAAACGAATATTTGAATTTGGTTCTCGTCCACTTTTTATTTCGTTGTTTACAATTCCTTTTGATTTAATTTTCAAATCTCCTCGTTTAAATTTAAACTGTAAATCTGCATCAATAAAATCCCGTTCATTATTATTAAATAACAAATCTTGTTGAAAATTAACTAAGAAATAATATTGTTCAATATTAAAGTTTTTATCATAATTATCATAAACTTTCTGTAGAACATCTTCGGCTTTCAAGTTTGTTACAAAAGCTTCTTTTAACTCGATTTCGGATACTCTTTCGAGTTTGATTATCATTTCAGATTTTAATTCCGATACGTTGATTATTGCATCTTGATAATCTTTTTTCGAAACGATTAACTCATCTGTTTGCGAAACATTGTTTAAATCAACCACAACTTTTCCTTTCATGTCTGATACAAAATTCTTAGTCGAATTTTTGAAATATACATCTGCATCATAAAGTGGTAAATTATCCGAAAGGTCTAATATTTTTAGATTTATAATTTGAGCATTTAAACAAATCGTAAACAATGTAAATAAGTAAAATAGTTTTTTCATATAATTTAAAATCAATAATGAATTAAAGATATATTTTAATCTCGTTAAGAATTTGTTAATCAGAATATTTTGTAGATATTTTAACAAAAAAAAACGCTACTAAAAAGTAACGCTTTGTAATTATTGTAAATAATATTTTTCTAATGAGCTTCTAACCAATTCGCTCCTACTCCGACTTCTGCAATCAACGGAACATCCATTTGCATTGCAGCTTCCATAGTCGATTTGATTAATTCAGAAACTTTTTCAAACTCATCTTTGGGTGCATCAAAAATTAACTCATCATGCACTTGTAAAATCATTTTGGTTTTATAATTTTTCTTCAATTCTTTCTGAATTTGAATCATTGCCATTTTCACGATATCCGCCGCAGTACCCTGTATTGGCGCATTTACAGCATTTCGCTCAGCATGCGAACGCACCACAGCATTTCTCGAATTGATATCTTTCAAATAACGGCGACGTCCCATCAACGTTTCTACAAAACCTTGGTCACGAGCTACCTCAACTTGTTTTTCGATATACGCTTTCAACGTTGGATAAGTTTCATAATACGCATCAATCAATGCTTTGGCTTCTTTACGAGAAATATTTGCTTGATCTGCTAAACCAAAAGCCGAAACACCATAAATAATTCCGAAGTTTACCGTTTTCGCTTGACTACGTTGTTCACGCGTCACCTCATCTAAATCTACATTGAAAACTTTTGCGGCAGTAGAAGCGTGAATATCTTCTCCATGTTTGAAAGCTTCTACCATTGCAGGATCTTGTGACATTTGTGCAATCAAACGCAATTCAATTTGCGAATAATCGGCAGAAATAATCACATGATTTTCATCTCGCGCAACAAAGGCTTTACGAATTTGCTGACCTTCTTCTGAACGAATCGGAATGTTTTGTAAATTCGGATTTACAGAAGACAAACGTCCCGTTGCAGCAACCGTTTGCGCATACGTTGTATGCACACGACCCGTTTTTGGATTCACCAATTCTGGCAGCGCATCAATATAAGTTGATTTTAATTTTTGTAATTGACGATACTCTAAAATATCCTTAATAATTGGATGTTTATCTTTCAGTTTCGATAAGATCTCTTCTCCAGTTGCATATTGTCCAGTTTTGGTTTTCTTTGCTTTTGGATCTAATTTTAACTTATCAAACAAGATTTCTCCCAATTGTTTTGGCGAATTAAGATTAAACTCTTCTCCAGCATCTTGGTGAATTTTTGTTTCTAATTCTCTTAATTTCGCTTCGTGTTTTACCGAAAGTTCTTTCAAGAACGGAACATCCAAATTAACACCTTCCAATTCCATATCAGCCAAAACTTGCATCAATGGCATTTCAAGATCAGTGAATAATTTGTGTGTATTTGATTTGATTAATTCTGGTTCGAAAAGATTTTTCAACTGATTTGTAATATCAGAATCTTCTACTCCATATTCGGTTTGCTCCATCAACGGAACATCACGGAAATTCTTTTGATTCTTTCCTTTTTTTCCAATCAAACTTTCGATTGAAACTGGTTGATAACTCAAATATGTTTCTGACAACACTTCCATATTGTGACGCATATCTGGATTAATCAAATAATGCGCAATCATCGTATCAAAATTTTGACCTAAAACAACAATGTCATATTTGTTTAAAACTTTAATATCATATTTTAGATTTTGACCAATTTTCGAAATTGATTCATCTTCAAAAAATGGTTTAAATTCGTTGATAATTGCTTTTGTTTCTTCAAAATCTGTTGAAAAAGGAAGATAATAACCTTTTCCTTTTTCCCAAGAAAATGAAATTCCAACCAATTCTGCTTCTAACGCATCCAAAGACGTTGTTTCTGTATCGAAAGTCACTTCTTTTTGTTTCAGAATATTTTTCAACAAAATCTCACGACCTTTTTTTGTATCGATCAATTGATACAAATGATTGGTTGTTGAAATATCTGTAAAAGCTGAATTTTGTGGAACGATTTCTTCATCAGACGTAAAATCGAACAATGATTGTTGAGCCATTTGCGTTTGATTCGAAGAAATCTGACTTGCCGCAGAAATTTCTTCTTGCGCTTCTTTGATAATTCCAGAAGCATCCAAACCATAAATTCTGTAAACCGTTTCTAACATTCTACGGAACTCTAACTCCGTGAAAAGTTCAGTTACTTTTTCAATATCCGGTGGACAAACCGTCAAATCTTCTTCATCAAATTCAACTGGCGCATCTGTAATAATTGTGGCTAATTTTTTCGAAAGAATTCCAAGCTCTTTATTCTCTTCAATCTTTTCTTTGGCTTTACCTTTCAGCTTATCTGTATTCGCTAAAAGTCCTTCCATCGAACCAAATTCTTTTAAATATTTACTCGCCGTTTTCGCTCCAACACCTGGTAAACCTGGAATATTGTCGACAGCGTCACCCATCATTCCAAGATAATCTATCACCTGAATTGGATCATCGATTTCAAATTTTTCTTTGACTTCTTCAATTCCCCAAATCTCAACACCTTTTCCGTTTGCAGCAGGACGATACATCTTTATTTTGTCCGTTACCAATTGCGCAAAATCCTTATCAGGCGTTACCATATAGGTTGTATAACCAGCTTTTTCAGCTTTTTGAGCCAAAGTTCCAATCACATCATCTGCTTCATAACCTTCGGCAAAAAGCACTGGAATTTTTAACGCACGTAAAATATCTTGAATATACGGAACACCTTGACGAATCGCTTCTGGCGTTTCATCACGATTTGCTTTATATTCAGGAAAATCTACCGTACGAACTGTTGCTTGACCAACATCAAAAACAACTGCTAAATGCGTTGGTTGTTCACGGCGAATAACATCCAACAAGGAATTTGTAAATCCCATAATTGCCGATGTATTGAATCCTTTTGAGTTGATTCGTGGGTTTTTGATAAATGCATAATATCCTCTAAAAATTAAGGCATACGCATCTAACAAAAAAAGTCTTTTATCTAATTGATTCATATGATTTTCGTTATGCGAAAAGCGATGAGCGTAAAGCGAAAATTCTCACAAATCGCTAACCGCAATACGTTTATTTTAATATTCTGGCGCTAATTCAACAACCAATCCATCCATTTCATCCGAAAGATGTAACTGACAACCTAAACGAGAATTATCTTTCACATTAAAAGCCTCTGCTAACATTGCATCTTCATCAGGCGTCATTTCTGGTAATTGAATTTCTGGTGTCAATACATAACATTGACAAGAGGCACACATCGCCATTCCACCACAAATACCAATGGTTCCTTCTGGTGCTAATTCGTATGCACGCACAAGCTCCATGATATTCATATTCATGTCAGTAGGTGCATCAACTTCGTGCGAAACACCTTCTCTATCTATAATTGTAATTTTAATATCTGCCATAACACTTTTTCAAGTTACACAAAAATACGGATTGTTTACTTTCAAAAAAAGAATATGCCTCATTGGATTATATTTAATACTAATTTTAAATAAGAACTGTTACGAATTACGAATTTTGTCTACTAATTAGAAAATTAAAAAAATGAATGCACACGAAATAGATTATAAAATTTACGGCGAAGAAATGCAATTTGTCGAAATTGAGTTAGATCCACAAGAAACTGTTGTAGCAGAAGCAGGTAGTTTTATGATGATGGATGATGGCGTAAAAATGGAAACAATTTTTGGCGATGGTTCTCAACAAAGCGGTGGACTTTTCGGAAAATTATTAAATGCTGGAAAACGAATGTTAACGGGCGAAGGTTTGTTTATGACTTCGTACACGAATTACGGACAAGCAAAAAAGAAAGCTTCTTTTGCTGCGCCATATCCAGGAAAAATTGTTCCGATTGATTTACCAGAAGTGAACGGAAAATTTATTTGTCAGAAAGATGCTTTTCTTTGTGCTGCAAAAGGGGTTTCGGTTGGAATTGAATTTAATCGAAAATTAGGAACTGGACTTTTTGGAGGAGAAGGTTTCATTATGCAAAAATTAGAAGGCGATGGAATGGCTTTTATTCATGCTGGTGGAACATTACATCGTCGAGTTTTACAAGCTGGCGAAGTCTTAAAAGTTGATACAGGTTGCATTGTTGGTTTCGAACAATCTGTTCATTACGACATCGAATTTATTGGCGGAATTAAAAATACATTTTTCGGAGGAGAAGGTGTTTTCTTTGCGACTTTGAGAGGTCCAGGAGTTGTGTATATTCAGTCTTTACCTTTTAGCCGATTGGCTGATCGCATTATTGCTCATGCACCTTCTGCGGGTGGTTCTTCTCAAGGAGAAGGTTCTATTTTAGGAGGTTTAGGAAGATTAATTGATGGTGATTAAAATTTAATTTTATGAAAAAGAGTTTCAAATTGAAACTCTTTTATTTTTATACGGAAAACCGTAATTTATTTCGATTGATTTTTCTTATTTTTAATAAAAATTTCATCGTTTGAAAAAACTTCTATTAACCGTTATTTCTTGTTCAGGATTTACTTTTGGACAAAATATTTTATCTTTTAGTAATGATCAATATAGCGGGATTAACGGTAGTGTTTTTTCTCCGACAACTCCATATTTTAACCCGAATAAATGGGATATTAATATTATTTCTGAGGATATTTTATTCAGAAATGATTACGCTTACGTATCCGATCAAAACGTATTAGGTTTAATAAAAGGTGAAACAAAATCAGCAAATATAAAAGCTGGAATAAGAGGAGAAACGCATTCTAATATTTTAGATTTCGCAACTAGAAATACGATTTCTTATCATTTGGAAAATGATTTTCTGGGACCTTCCGTTTCTTTTAAAAAGAAAATTAATAATCAAACTTATCGTCTTGGAATTTTCACCCGACTTCGTACACAAGGTTCTATTAAAGATTTAGATAATTATTTTCGTTTTAGTAATCAGAATGAAATAGAACCAAAAAATTATGAGTTTGAACCTACAAAGACAAATGCAATGAATTGGGCTGAATTAGGCTTAAATGTTGCGACAAATTTGTATACAACTAATACTTCTGAAGTTATTATTGGGGCAAATATTAAATATCTTTTGGGTTTAGATGGCGCGTATATCAAAAGTAAAAACGCGATAAAATTAGAAGCTGAACCAACTATAACAAGTACAATCGACAATCCTGATGCAAATATTTATGCGTCAAATTATGATATAAAAGCAGGATATTCTACCAATTATGATTTTGATCGAGATAAATATGTTTTACGAAATAGAGGAAATGGAGTTGGAATAGATTTAGGAATTTCTTTTGTGAACAGAAGAGCGAATGATGAATTATATGATTTCAAATTTTCGGCAAATTTATTAGATGTTGGATTAGTAAAATTCAGAGGCGATAACCATCATTTCTACAATCCCTCGCAAAGAGTTCAAATTCGTAATAATCCAAAATTAGATGGAGTTGAATTTGAAAGTGTTGATCAATATTTAGGACTTTTGAGCAAAGAAGTTTATGGTGATGAAACAAAATCTAAAACTGGAAATAATTTTTCTATCGGTTTACCAACAAGTTTGCATCTTAATCTAAGTAAAAAAATTATCGAAAATCATTATTTAAATTTCAATTGGATGCAACGAATTCCAGTTTTCGAGAATAGTTTGAAACGTATCAATGTGCTCCAAACTTCTTATTCTATCCAAAAAGATGGATTTGGAATTGGGCCTTCACTTTCTATCTATGATTATGAAAATGTAACGTTTGGAGGTTATGTAAGAATTGGCCCTCTAATTTTGGGCAGTGATAATGCAATTCCAATCGTTTTCAAACAGAAAAAATTAACTTCTGCGAACTTTTATTTTGGATTAAAATTTTATCCTTTTTGGGACAATGAAGCCAAAAGACGAAGTAGAGAACCTTGTGAATGTGAATAAAAAAAACCTTTTACGCAAAACGTAAAAGATTTAAAAAATATTTCTATTTATTTTGTTAAAATTAGTCAATAGCTTTGACAACCGCTTTTTCGGCTTCTTTTCTTGTCCCGTCGAAACCATCAACACCAGAAACAGTTGTGTATTTCAAGACAAATTTTTTCCCAGGATTCATTCTATTGTAAACAGACTGACACATTAACGTTGCTTCATGGAAACCACATAAAATCAATTTCAATTTTCCTGGATAAGTATTTACGTCTCCAATCGCGTAAATTCCTTCGATATTTGTTTGATAATCTAACGCATTATTTACCTTGATTGCATTTTTCTCAATCTCCAATCCCCAATTTGCAATAGGACCTAGTTTTGGAGAAAGACCAAACAATGGAATAAAATAATCTGTTTCAAGTTCAAAAGTTTCACCTTCTTTTTCAATTACCAAACTTTCCACTTTTCCTTCACCTTTGATTCCAGTAATTTCAGCTGGAGTAACCAAATTAATTTTTCCAGCTTTTTTCAATTCAATTACTTTATCAACAGAATCTAACGCTCCACGGAACTCATTTCTTCTGTGTACCAACGTAACTTCCGCAGCCACATCAGCCAAGAAAATCGACCAATCCAAAGCAGAATCTCCACCACCAGCAATTACGATTTTTTTATCACGGAACAGTTCAGGATTTTTTACAAAATACTCCACTCCGTTTTCTTCATACGCTTCGATGTTTTCGATAATTGGCTTACGAGGCTCAAAAGATCCAAGACCACCAGCAATGGCAACCGCTTTTCCTTGTACTTGCGTTCCTTTATTTGTTGTTACAATAAAAGTTCCGTCTTCTTGCTTATCAATTGTTGCAGCTTGTTCGTTTAATGTAAAACCTGGCTCAAATTGTTTGATTTGCTCCATTAAATTGTCAATCAATTCACCTGCACCAACAGAAGGATAACCAGGAATATCAAAAATTGGTTTTTTTGGATACAATTCTGTCAATTGCCCTCCAGGTTGAGGAAGAGCATCAATAATATGACATCTCATTTTTAATAAACCTGCTTCGAAAACGGCAAAAAGACCAGTTGGTCCAGCTCCGATTATAACTATATCTGTTTGAATCATTTTTTTGAATTTTATTTAGAACGTTATTAAATTGAATGCAAATTTAATGAATTTGAAAGGATTAATCGATGATTATCATCAGAAGTCTAATAATATTTATTGATAATAAAAAAGACAAATTCAATAATGAATTTGTCTTTTGAATTTGTAGCGAAGAGCAGAATCGAACTGCCGACCTCAGGGTTATGAATCCTGCGCTCTAACCATCTGAGCTACCTCGCCTTGTTTTTAGTGGTGCAAATATAAGAGGTTATTTTCGATTAAAACAAATCTTTTTTGAAATATTTTCAATAAAAAGTCGCTTAAATAGGCTAATCAATTGAATTTCATTAAAATTAAAATCACATTTTTTTTAAGAAAATATCATCCACAAAAAAATCCTCAAGTAAAACTTGAGGATTTTGATATTTTATCTATTTTTCTACTTACGCTAAAGCATTTTTGATACGTGTCATTGCTTCTTTCAACTCTTCTACAGACGCCGCATACGAGATACGAATACAATTTTTAGACCCGAAAGCCGAACCAGAAACAACTGCAACTTGTGCATGCTCTAATAAATATAAAGCTAAATCATCTGCATTGTTAATTGTAACGCCATTGTATGTATTTCCGAAAGTTGCCGTAACATCTGGAAATAAATAGAAAGCTCCTTTTGGTTCGTTTACTTTGAACGTTGGAATTTCTCTTGCCCAACCTAACATCAATTCACGACGTTCTGCAAACGCATCAACCATGTATTGAACAGAACTTGGATCTGCTTCTAAAGCCGTAATTGCAGCACGTTGAGCGATAGACGTTGCTCCCGAAGTCACTTGTCCTTGTAACGTTTCGCATGCTTTTGCTAACCAAGCTGGCGCTCCAATGAAACCAATTCTCCAACCTGTCATTGCGAAAGCTTTTGCTAAACCATTTACAGTTACTGTTTGATTATAAACTTCTGGGAAAGATGCAATCGAAACATTTTTTTCTCCGTAAACAATGTGCTCATAAATTTCGTCCGAAATAATAATCACATCTGGATATTTTGCTAAAACCTCAGCCAAACCTTTCAATTCTTCTCTTGTGTAAACTGATCCTGACGGATTACAAGGAGATGAATAAATAATAGCACGAGTTTTATCTGTAATTGCAGCTTCTAACTGTGCTGGTGTAATTTTGAAATCAGCTTCTAAAGTTCCTTCCACAAAAACTGGCGTTCCTCCTGATAATTCTACGATATCTGAATAAGAAACCCAATAAGGTGTTGGAATAATTACTTCAGTTCCTTCGTCTACAATTGCTTGTAAAACATTATAAATAGATTGTTTTGCTCCAGTAGAAACAACAACTTGATTTGCTGTATATTCAATATTGTTATCACGTTTAAACTTCTTACAAATTGTTTCCTTCAAATCTGCATACCCTGCAATTGGAGGATATCCTGAATAATTTTCGTCGATAGCTTTTTTAGCTGCCTCCTTGATAAAATCTGGTGTATTGAAATCTGGTTCTCCAATACTTAAACTAATCACATCGATTCCTTGTGATTTTAATTCTCTTGCTTTCGCAGACATTGCAATAGTTGCAGATGGTTTCAAATTCTGTAAACGCTTTGAAAGTTGCATAATATTTGTGTGTTATTTGTAATGTAACAATTTATTATTGCGAAGATACTTTTTTCTCCGTAGAATTTTGTTACTTTTAATCATTAAAAATCTAAGAATAAAATAAAAAATTATGGCTGAAATTACATTCAAAGGAAATCCTATTCATACAGGCGGAGATTTACCTATAATTGGTGAAAAAGCGCCGATTTTTGCTTTAACAGCAGGAGATTTAAGCGACAAAACATTGGCTGATTATGCTGGAAAAAATGTTGTTTTAAATATTTTTCCAAGTGTTGACACTGGTGTTTGTGCGCAATCTGTACGAACTTTTAACAAAGAAGTTTCTTCTGCTGCAAATACAGTTGTGTTATGTATTTCGAAAGATTTACCTTTCGCTTTATCTCGTTTTTGTGCTGCCGAAGGTTTGGATAATGTAGTCACTTTATCTGATTTCAAAAATGAAGAATTCGCAAATGCTTATGGTGTTAAAATGGTTGATGGACCATTAAATGGATTATTATCTCGCGCAGTTGTAGTAATTAATCCAAATGGAGAAGTTGCTTATGCAGAACAAGTTCCTGAAATTGGACAAGAACCAGATTACACACATGCTTTAGCTGCAATTAAGTAATCAAAATAAAAAAAAGCGTTACCCGAAAAGTAACGCTTTTTGTTTTGACTATTTTGTGTAAGATAAACTACTTCGCAAACTGAGCAGCTAATTTTTCTGCTTTTTTAGATTCTGAATAATCATAGAATCCTTCTCCAGATTTTACTCCTTTTTTACCAGCAGTTACCATGTTAACTAACAATGGACAAGGTGCATATTTAGGATTTTTGAAACCATCGTACAACACTTCTAAGATTGATAAACAAACGTCTAAACCGATAAAATCTGCTAATTGTAATGGTCCCATTGGATGAGCCATACCTAATTTCATTACTTCGTCAATTTCTTTCACGCCCGCAACTCCTTCATATAAAGAATAAATTGCTTCGTTAATCATTGGCATTAAAATACGATTGGCGATAAAACCTGGATAATCATTCACTTCAACTGGAACTTTTCCTAATTTTTCTGACATTTCCATAATCGCTTTCGTTACTTCGTCTGTTGTATCGTAACCACGAATAATTTCAACCAATTTCATCATCGGAACTGGATTCATGAAATGCATTCCAATCACTTGTTTTGGACGACTTGTAACAGACGCAATTTTTGTAATCGAAATAGAAGAAGTATTAGACGCTAAAATTGCATTTGCTGGCGCAGCTTCATCAATTTGTTTGAAGATTTTCAATTTCAAATCTAAATTTTCTGTTGCAGCTTCTACAACTAAATCCGCATTTTTTACCGCTTCCGCAGTATCTGTAAATGTTGTAATATTATTTAAAGTTGCTGTTTTGTCAGCTTCCGTAATTTTTTCTTTGGCGATCATACGCTCCAAATTTCCAGCGATTGTTTTCAATCCACGCTCCAAACTATCTTGAGAAACGTCAACCAAATTCACTGCAAATCCTGATTGTGCGAAAACGTGAGCAATTCCATTCCCCATCGTTCCAGCTCCAATAACTGTAATGTTTTTCATCTTTTTGTATGTTTGTTTTTATTATTTATTTTTTTTCGAGATTCGAAGTTCGAAATGAGTTTTGCGAAATTTGATTTTTCAGAATGAGAAGCTGAAATGAATTCAGCTTGACAAATTTTCGTCATTCTGATTTCTATGACAA
>NZ_DINY01000015.1:0-33988 GCF_002426075.1 Empedobacter sp. UBA5528
CTTAACAAGGGGAAGATTACAGATGCTGCCCCCAAACAATCCCACTAATCATCAACAATAAAAAGTAAAATATCTTTTTCATACGTCTTTCGTCAACTATTTTTAGAATAACGCAATTTACTTTAGAATATTCTATCAACCATAATGTTTCTAATTTTCGTGAGATAAACTATCTTTGCAACCTGAAAATTTGATTAAGATGTCTTTAGAACAAGAAATAAATAAAAGAAAAACCTTTGGAATTATCGCCCATCCCGATGCTGGTAAAACAACTTTAACAGAGAAGTTATTACTTTTTGGAGGCGCAATTCAAGAAGCTGGTGCCGTAAAAAGTAACAAAATTAAAAAAGGAGCAACTTCCGATTTTATGGAAATTGAACGCCAACGTGGTATTTCGGTTGCTACTTCAGTTTTAGCATTCGAATATAAAGGAAAAAAGATTAATATCTTAGATACGCCTGGTCACAAGGATTTCGCCGAAGACACTTTCCGTACACTAACTGCCGTAGATTCTGCGATTGTGGTAATCGACGTTGCAAAAGGGGTTGAGGAACAAACAATCAAATTGGTAGAAGTTTGTCGTATGCGCAAAATTCCGATGTTGGTTTTCATTAACAAAATGGACCGCGAAGGAAAAGATGCGTTTGATTTAATGGACGAAGTAGAACAAAAACTAGACTTACAAGTTACACCACTTTCTTGGCCGATTGGTATTGGAGCAACTTTCAAAGGAATTTATAATATTTGGGAGAAAAACATCAATATTTTTTCTGGAGATAATAAACAAAAAATTTCTGAAACAACGAAAGTTGAGGATTTATCAAGTCCAGATTTAGACACATTAATTGGAACAACTTACGCCGAAAATCTTCGTAATGAGATTGATTTAATTGACGGAGTTTATCCAGAATTTGATATGCAAGAATATATGGACGGAAATTTACAACCTGTATTTTTCGGTTCTGCTCTTAATAATTTTGGTGTTCGCGAATTGTTAGACGCTTTCGTTGATATTGCACCAACTCCACAATCTAAAGAAACAGATTTGAGAATTGTCGAACCTTATGAAAATAAATTTTCTGGCTTCGTGTTCAAAATTCATGCGAATATGGATCCGAAACACCGCGACCGTTTAGCCTTTATCAAAATCGTTTCTGGTAAATTTGAACGTAATACCAACTATTTCCACGTTCGCCAAGGTAAAAACATGAAATTCGCTGCGCCAAATGCTTTCTTTGCTGATAAAAAAGAAGTGGTTGATGAATCGTTTGCGGGTGATATCGTTGGTTTACACGATACAGGAAACTTTAGAATTGGTGATACGTTGACAGAAGGTGAAAAATTTTCTTTCAAAGGAATTCCAGCTTTCTCCCCAGAACATTTCCGTTACATCAACAATGCTGATCCAATGAAAGCAAAACAATTGGAAAAAGGAATTGATCAATTAATGGACGAAGGTGTTGCGCAGTTATTTACATTAGAAATGAATAATCGTAAAGTTATCGGAACCGTTGGTGCACTGCAATATGAGGTTATCCAATATCGTTTGGAGCACGAATATGGTGCAAAAGCAACGTACGAACCTTTCTCTGTTCACAAAGCGTGTTGGGTAGAAGTTGAAGATGAAAAATCAGAAGAATTCTTAGAATTCAAACGTGTTAAACAACGTTATTTAGCAAGAGATAAATTCAATCAATTGGTATTTTTAGCAGATTCTGCTTTTACAATTCAAATGACGCAAGATAAATTTCCGTCAGTGAAATTACATTTTGTAAGTGAGTTTTAAATTTTGGTCAGATAATTGAATTAACCAACTGAAATATTTTTTAGAAAAAATCTAAATGAAAAAGATCATATTAAGTTTAACATTGATTTCAGCGTTTGCAGTAAATTCAAAAGCACAAGATTTGAAATCAATTTTTGGAACATTAAAAAAAGAAGTCGAAAAAGTAAACACTCAAACGACAACACAAAATAATTCAACAGTAAAAGTTGATTCAATAAAAGTTGTAAATGGTTCAACAGAATCTAAAACAATTTCTGCAGAATCCTTAACAAAGTTAAATGGTTTATCTAACGCAACTGTTGCCTCTGGATTGAAAGAAGCTTTGTCATTAGGATTAACGGACGGAATAAAATCATTGGGTCAAAAGAATGGTTTTTATAATAATTCAGTTGCAAAAATCTTGATGCCAGAAGAATTACAAAATGTAGAAAAAACTTTGCGTTCTTTAGGAATGGGAAGTTTGGCGGATAAAGGAATCAAATTATTGAATTCTGCTGCTGAAGATGCTGTTTCTGAAGCTGCTCCTATTTTCGTAAACGCTGTGACATCAATGACAATTACAGATGCGAAAGATATTTTATTAGGAGGAAATAATTCGGCTACCAATTATTTAAAACTAAAAACAACATCTGATTTAACAAAGGCTTTTCAACCAAAAGTGGAAGCGTCTTTAGGTAAAGTTAGTGCGGATAAAGTTTGGAATAATTTGATTACAAAATACAATACGTTAACTGGAAATCAAATTGATCCAAACCTGAATGCTTATGTAACACAACAAACAATAAATGGTGTGTTTAACATGGTTGCAGAAAAAGAAGAAGGAATTCGCGGGAATAAAGCTTTGCGTACAACATCGTTGTTACAACAGGTTTTCGGAGCGCAAGATAGTAAGAAGTAAAATACTTCTATTCAATCAAAAAAACTCGTTACAATTTGTAACGAGTCTTTTAGATGATAATTACTCTATAAAATAAGACCAAGGTATATCAAATCTTCCTCGTCTTTCTGCTACTTTAAGCTTTTCTCCTTCAAAACTTGAGTAATACTTTTTATAATCTACTTTTATCTCTTTTTCTATAAATGTATTGTTCCAATCTTCAATTATTAAATAATAACTACTACCTCCTTTACTATTTTTCTTAATTTTTTTCAAAATCTGAGTTTCATAAATTTGAGGAGTAGATTGATCATACTTACAATTAATGAATATAACAGAATAAATAGAAAATACTTCAATTAATATTATGATAAAAACATTATAAACAAAATTTTTCTTGTTGTAAATCAATATTTTAAATTGATTAAAATAATAGATTATTAAGATTAATAACGCTATAACACTCGAAGGAACCCATACATTTTTATAATCTAAGACATTGTAATCCATAGCAGTTCTAATGATTAATCCAAAACAAGATAACATAAAACCTATAGAAATTGTTGGAAGATTTGGTCTAATTTCAGGCTCAATTGAGATCAAACCTCGATAATATCTAACTAAAATGATGCAAAAAATAGGATAAACAAAAGATAAATAAATTAAAATTTCATTAAAAAACTGAAAAACTAATGTACTCAAACCTAAAATGCATCCAATAATATTAATTAATAAAGCCGTTCTTTTCAACGACTTTAAATCAGTAAATTTTTGTTCAATAATAACTAAATCTAAAAAATTCATAAAATCTAAAAATCCGCTCAATGAGCGGATTTTCTATTTGTAATAAAATATATCATTTCCTATTAAGCTTCACAAGAAGAACAAGAAACTAAGTTTGCAACTAATTCCTTAGAAACTGATTGTGAACGCTGATAGTACAATGTTTTTACACCTAATTGCCAAGCTTCGATCATCAAACGGTTAACTTCTTTCACAGGTAAATCTGGTGGAATATTTAGGTTTAATGACTGCGATTGATCTACATATTTTTGACGAATCGCTGCTTGTTGAACAATTTCTAATTGAGAAATTTCTTTGAATGTTTTGAACACATCTTTTTCCTCTTTTGTCAATTGTTCTAAATGTTGCACAGAGCCACCATTCAACATGATTTCGCGCCAAATATCTTCGTTATCGATTCCTTTTTCTTGTAATAATTTAGTCAAATATTTATTCTTACGCATAAAGTTTCCTTTCGATAAACCTGCTTTGTAATAATTTGAAGCAAACGGCTCAATTCCTGGAGAAGTTTGTCCTAAAATCGCAGAAGAAGACGTAGTTGGTGCAATTGCACAAGTTGTTGTATTACGACGTCCGTAGCCTTTTAAAACCTCTGGTTCACCATAAATACGAGCTAATTCTTCCGAAGCTTTATCTGCTTTAGATTGAATATGCTTGAAAATTTCTGTTGTACGTAATTTCGCTTCCATTCCTTCAAAAGGAATCATGTTGCGTTGTAAGTAAGAGTGCCACCCTAATACACCTAAACCTAATGCACGGTGACGTTTTGCAAAACGATTAGCTGATGCTAAATAATGATTTCCTTCTGTTTTTTCGATGAATTCTTGTAAAACTGCATCTAAAAAGAAAATTGCTAAACGTACTGCCTCAGTATCTTTCCATTCATCGTATAGCTCTAAGTTCATAGAAGATAAACAACAAATAAATGATTCATCAGCAGATGAAGGCAACATAATTTCTGAACAAAGATTAGAAGCATTAATTGACATTCCTAAATCTTTGTAAACCTGTGGTTTATTTTTATTTACGTTATCTGTAAAGAATAAATATGGTAATCCTTTTTCTTGACGTGATTCTAAAACTTTCGCCCAAATTTGACGTTTATCCGCATCTCCATCAATCATTTCTTGCATCCAATAATCTGGCACACAAACACCATAAAATAAATTCTGAATTGAACTTCCTATCGATTTAATTTTCAAAAATTCTTCGATATCATCATGATCAATATCCAAATAAGCCGCAAAAGCTCCACGACGTGTAGAACCTTGAGAAACCACATTCATCGCAGAATTGAACAATTCCATAAACGAAACAGCACCACTACTCTTTCCGTTATCTGTAATCGCCGCTCCACGCTCACGCAATTCACCAAAATAACCAGAAGTACCACCACCGATTTTAGTTTGCATAATAACTTCTCCTAATTTATGCGTAATTCCTTCAATACTATCTGGAATATGAACATTGAAACAAGAAATTGGTAAACCACGCTCTGTTCCCATATTTGCCCAAATTGGAGATGATAAACTCATCCAACCTCTTTCTATCATTTCTTTGAAAGATTCTTGCAATTCTGGTTTGTATAAACGTTTTGCAGCCGCAGCCGTGATACGATCTATAGCTCCTTCAACTGTTTCCCCTTTCAATAAATAACCTCTATTCAAAATTTGTTCAGATTCAGAGTTTTTCCACCATAATTTTGGTGCTTCACCGTCAAAAAATATATTTTGAATGTCGTCGTGTGGTATTGGATTGTCCATAGCTTTAGAATTTATAATGATGTGATATTGTTAAATAATTTTATTTATAGTTGTGTTTTTGATAAAAAGTTTTGGCGGTTTAAAATAAATCGTCTGCCGAAATACTTTTGTCATGTTTAGTATAATCTACTGGTCTTTTTGCGAAAAAATCGTCTAAACTACTCGCAAAAACTTCTTCCTCAAACCAAGCCATCGGTTTATACTGTTCTTGGGAAATATGAAATATTTTTTTGTATCCAATTTTAGCAATTGCTTCATCAATACGGTATTTCATATAGTTTAATAAATCTGCTTTTGAGTAATAACCAAATTCTCCTTTCTCGAAAATCCAATCTAACATCATTTCTTCTTGGTCAATATAACCACGAACAGCAGTTTCTACCCAATTTTGATCTAATTCCTCTGGTAATAAACCTTCTTCACGAATTTTATTAATCAAATAAATCCCAGCATTTGCGTGAATTTGCTCATCTGTAGATGTCCAAGCAATGATGTTTGCTGTATTTTTCATTAAACCATCAAAACGTGTAAATGCCAAAATATTTGCAAATTTCGAGAATAACGAACTATCTTCGATTACCAATGCAAAGAACAATAATTTCTCTACAATTGATTTGTTCTCGTCACGCATAATTTCTCCAACAAACGTATTATAACTTTTGAAAATTGGATTTTGTAAGGCTACATTAAACTCATCTAAATAACCATTTACCTCCAAAATACGCGAATACGCTTCACTATGTCTAAACTCACATTCTGCAAAAGTAGCACCTAATCCATTCAATTCTGGCTTTGGAAAATAATGATACAAATCTCCCCAGAATCCTTTTACCGTTACCTCTACTTGCGCAATTGATAAAATAGAACGTTTGTGAATTTCGCGTTTCGCATCATCTAAATTGGCATGATAGTCTTGGATATCTGAAGTAAAATCTACTTCTCCGTGTACCCAATATGCTTTTTGGATTGCTTCTGTAAAGGTTAAAATTTCAGGATATTCAAATGGTTTATAATTTACCCTTTTATCAAAAATAGACATAGTTTTTTGGACTTTTTAGATTAATAAACTTTGGTAAAAACGAATTCTTTCATCAAAATAAATGAAGTTGGTTCTTTTATTTTATTTAGAAATTTGAACCTCAATAGGGTTACATTTTCGTTTCAATTACTCATCGATTCTTTCAAAATTAAGATAAGATTTTACAATTAAAAATTTTGTAATCTTAAAAAATAAAAAGGTTATCAACAAGTTGTTAATTATTTGATTATTAATTAATTATTTTTGAATTTTTATTCGTTATAATTTAATAATTTTTATCAAAACAACAACTATAACTTGGATTAATTTTCTATAATTTAACAAAAAAATAGGCAAGCCTTGTTATAGACTTGCCTAAAGAATATGATTAAATTCTAAATTTTATCTTGCAATATTTACTGCACGTGTTTCACGAATTACAGTTACACGAACTTGACCTGGATAAGTCATTTCGTTTTGAATTTTATCCGAAATTAAGAACGATAATTCAGCTGCTTTTGTGTCATCAACTTTATCACTTTCTACAATCACACGCAACTCACGACCAGCTTGGATAGCGTATGCTTTTTCCACACCATCAAAGTTAAGAGCCGTAGCTTCTAAATCTTTCAGACGTTGCATATACGATTCCACAACTTGACGACGAGCCCCTGGACGAGCACCAGAAATTGCATCGGCAACTTGTATAAGTGGCGAAATTAAAGAAGTCATCTCTATTTCATCGTGGTGAGCTCCAATTGCATTAATTACGTCTGGATGTTCTCCATATTTCTCTGCCCATTGCATCCCCAAAATTGCGTGAGGCAATTCAGATTCTTGCTCCGGAACTTTACCAATATCGTGTAATAAACCTGCACGTTTCGCTAACTTAGGATTTAATCCTAATTCTGCAGCCAAGGTTCCTGCCAAATTTGCCACCTCGCGAGAGTGTTGTAACAGGTTTTGACCATAAGAAGAACGATATTTCATTCGTCCAACAATACGAACCAAATCTTTGTGTAAACCGTGAATTCCCAAATCTAAAATTGTTTTCTTACCAACTTCGATAATTTCATCCTCAATTTGTTTTGTTGTTTTTGCCACAACTTCCTCAATACGTGCTGGGTGAATACGCCCATCCGTTACTAAACGGTGCAAAGATAAACGAGCAATTTCACGACGAACAGGATCAAAACATGAAAGAATAATCGCTTCTGGCGTATCATCAACAATCACTTCAACTCCTGTAGCAGCTTCTATTGCACGAATATTACGTCCTTCACGACCAATGATACGTCCTTTGATTTCATCAGATTCAATGTTAAACACAGAAACTGCATTCTCTATCGCTTGCTCTGTTCCGATTCGTTGAATAGAAGAAATCACAATTTTACGCGCTTCATTTTTCGCATCCAATTCAGCCTCTTCCATAATTTCTTGGATATGAGCTTGTGCTTTCGTTCTTGCTTCGTCTTTCAAGACTTCAATCAATTCAGCACGTGCTTCATCAGCAGAATAGTTTGAAATTTTCTCAAGGATTTCTACTTGTTTTTTGTGCATCGTATCCACTTCTTTTTGCTTAATGTTAAGCTTCTCTGTACGTGCTTGTATATTTCCTTTCTCAGATTTAATCTGATCTTTTTGTTTCTGAATTTCTGCTAAGTCCGTTTTGATTCTCTCTTCACGTTCTTTTACTTTAAGCTCAGCATCAGCTACTTTTCTTTCACGTTGATTAACAACTTCTTCGTGTTTAGATTTTAATTCTAAAAATTTTTCTTTGGCTTGAAAAATTTTCTCTTTTTTAATGGCTTCACCATCTTTCTCAGCATCATTAATCAAATTTTGTGCTTTGCGAGTTGCTTCGTCAATCAGTTCTTGATTCTGTTTATCAACTGATTTTTTTGATAAGAAATATCCCACCGCTGCACCTATGATTAATGTAACAATTGCAATAATTATTGTCATAATTGGGTCCATAGATTATGTAATGTTTATATATAAAAAAACCTACATTAGTAAAGTATGTTTTGAGTTAACTCCTGTAAACAGGATTTGAGTTAGTCCGTCAGTCAAGTATCCGCTGTCAAATAAATGAACCTAAAAGGTTGCGGCCCGCTTTCCGAACGGTGTTCACTCGGTAACAAAACTAGTGTTGAGTTAACCAAAATAGCTAGAACTAATGTAGGAATATTGTTTAGTGGACAGTTTCACAACTGTCAGAACTTCTCTTATTTTGCGATTGACTGATCAATCAATTCTAATAACTTCGAAATGCGCTCTGTTGTCATTTCTTCGTTATCTTTCACTTGCTTTTTCAGCTTTGCTTCACGTAAAGCTAACTGAATTGTCACCATTGCAAGCGCGTCTTGTTTGTCAGAAACAGCGTACTTTTGTTCAAATTGTTTCAAAATACCATTTATTTCTTCTGCACAAGAAAGTAACATTTCTTCCTCGTCAGAATTAATCGTCATTGGGTAATGACGTGAAGCAATTTTTATCTCAATTCGTTGAGTTGACATTCTTTTATTAATTATTAGTTTTAATTTGAGCGATGCACGTATCGACTTCTTTTATTAATTTGTTCATTCTTTGCTTCATCATTTGTTTGTACTCCTGATTTCCGCTCATTGCATTAACGACTTTTAATCGTTTTACTTCCTCATTTAAATTTAAGTTATTCGCTTGCGAATCTCTCAATTTATTTTTCAATCGGGCATTTTCTTCTTTTAGAGAATTGATTTCATTTTGCAATTTTTCCAATTCTTGTATCGAGTTTTCAGCGCCCTTCAATATATCTTTATAATTCCCAAGTTGGCCTAAAACACTTAAAACTTTGTTTTCAAGTTCATTAAATTTTACCATTTTTTCCATCTCCTGAGAATTTCAATTATTCTAGCTTCTATTGCAAAAATAGTATTTTTTTACTTCTAATCAATACAATAACCTAAATATTATCAGTTTTTTCTTATTCATTTGACAAATAGAGATTTACTTACATTTTTTGTTTCGTTTCTCTATTCTTCACTACTTTCACAACATACTTGATACTAAAAAACAAAAACAATACCGAAAGAATAGTTGGCAGAAATTGACAGAAAATAATCAAAATTGATTTGAAATAATACATTCCATCTTTCCAACTTTGTTTTAACTCATATCCTAAGTTGATTTCTCTATAAGCTTTCAAATCAGTTTGTGGTAAAATATTCGTTACAACTCGTGGTTCTTCTGATAATTGATACGCAATAGTCGCATAAGAAGTAGCATCATTTATCAACGCTTTATTCACTTTATTTTCGATTTGTTTCGAGATTTTCATTGCTTTATTGTTTTCATTTTTCAACTCATTTTCATATTTCTCAAAGGTCATTTCTTCATTATTAATCAAAATATGATCGATAATAATTCCTTTCTCCACTGCAAATTTGACATGCTCACGCAATTTATTTGACGGAACTTTCAATTCAATCAAATAAGAACGTTGAATTTTGTCTATTTTCTTAACGCTTTCTTCAGATAATTCAACTATATCCAAAGTTTCTTTGAAAAGTCTTTATTTTAGTGGGTTGGTTACTCATTTTATAGCATTTGGTACAACATAAGTACAACAATTGAAAAAGTATGTTTTAAGTCTATGTTGAGCATAGATTTTAAGCCATCAAAAACGAAACTTTAACATTTAATCTGGGCTTAAAAATGGGATATTCGAGCATATAAACCGACTTTATTTAACTGAGCAGTACGATTCATCAACTGATATTCTGCTAATTTGGAACAATAATAATCCCTTGATGCTTTTACATATCCATTTTGAAGCAACAATTCATTCAAACATTCGCCTGATTCCAGGATCACATAACCTAATTGCCTATGATAAAAATCGTAGGCATTTTTTGTTTCTGTGAGTATGGTTACTCTATCTCCAACACTCAAAACGTTAGTTAAGTAATTTCTTGCCTCCCATCCTAACTCAATCAATAAACTTGCAGGAAGATGAGATTTTTCTTCATCTTCTTTAAGCTTTCTATTGATTCGGATTTCTGGTGCATCTATACCATACAATCTGATTTCTTTTTCTTCTTTCGAAAAGGCGTGTTTCACAACCAAAGTATCTGCATCTTTGATTTCCAATACATTATAAAATATTTCCACATAATAAGGTTCTTTAGCACTGTATTTCATTGTATTGCAATTAGTTACATATTGTCTATACAAATTTAATTATTCAACTTTGTAATACTATAATTCTCAAATGTTTAACTAATAAATTTAAAGTTATGGCAAGACAAAAAGGACTTATGAAGTACATCGGAACGATTGGAGATGTTCGTCATTTTAAGATTAAAGGACAACCTGGTTTTTATGCCGGTATGGTTGGTGGTCCAACTGCTCAGCAGGTAAAAACTGCGCCTGAGTTTGAACGTACTCGTGAAAATATGAATGAATTTGGCGGATGTGCAAGAACTGGAAAATCCTTGCGTACTGCTCTTTCGCAAGTAATGAGTAAAATGGCGGATAGTCAAGTGACAGGTCGATTGACTTCGGTTATGAAGAAAATCAATTTGGAAGATGGTACAGAAGCCAGAGGTTATCGTAAAGTTGAAGTTTCTACTCAACGTCAATATTTAATTGGTTTTGAGTTTGATAAAAAACTTTCGATTAATGGTGTTTTTAATGCGCCTTATGATGTGGAACACAATGTAGACAGAAACGAAGCTGATTTCGTTGTTGCAGCTTTTAATCCGGCTGAATTGATTTCTGCTCCTGCAGGTACTACACACTTTCGTTTAATTAATGCGTTGGCGGTTTTATCGGATTTCTCCTTCAATCCTACAACTGGAAATTACGAGCCTGACGATGCTATTAATAACGAATTAAATGTTGTTGAATACTCGGCTTATATTCCGTTAAATGCTCCGTATGCCGGAGATACGATTTCGGCAGTTTTACCAGGTGCGCCAACTTTGGCAAACAATGTTACAGTTGTTCAGTGTATCGGTATTGAATTTTTCCAAGAAGTAAACGGAAATTATTATCCTTTCGCTTCCGGAAACTGTCTGAAAATCGAAGATGCTTTTTAAGCGGTTAGGTTGGTTAAGGAGTCTTTTCGATTTGAAAAGGCTCTTTTTTGTTTCATTTAAAATGATTGATTATGCGTGTTAAAATTGTTCGTGTGGCACAAGGAAAGCAAAGTACATTGAGCCATTTGTACATTGATGGAATCTTTCAATGTTACCTTTTGGAAGATAAGATTCGAGCTGAAAAAATTAAACAGCAAACTGCAATTCCTACGGGTGATTATCAATTGATCGTTAATTCTTGGGGCGGTATGAATACCAAGTATAAAAATCTGATGGGTAAAGTTCATGAAGGTATGATTGAAATTGATCAGCTTCCGAATTTCGATTATGTATATATCCATATCGGAAATACGTATTTACAAACTGCAGGATGTCCGTTGACTGGTTTTGGTTTTGAATTGATTAATGGTGATTATCAAGTTACTCATAGTCGAAAGGCTTATGAAATGGTTTATCCTAAACTTTTAAAGATTGCTAAAAGCAAAGAAAATCAGATCTCTATCGAAAATAATTTTCAATTCTAAAAACTACTATTATGGAAAATGAATTGGTTTTAAATGTCTTTTTCGGTTCAGTTTCAAGTTTATTATTGGCAGTGGTTGCTTACTTCATTAAGCAATTACACTCTGATTTTAAAAAAATGGAAAAGGATATTACAGAAGTAAAAACGATGGCTTTATTGATCAAAACTGAATTTAAAAACAGTTATGATTTACTCAGCCAACGTGTCGAATATTTAGAATCAAGAATTACCACTCTTGAAATGTTGAATCTTAAAAATAAACGTGATGAAAAAGGATAGTTTGAATATAGTAGAACGAGTAACCAATGAAACACCAAAATGGTTTAAAATCGTTCGTAATGTGGGATTAGCTTTAACTGCGATAAGCGGAACCATCTTAGCTGCTCCGGTTGTTCTTCCGGCAACGGTTATTACAGTTGCAGGATATTTGGCTTTAGGTGGTGCAATCGCCAGTGCTGTTGCTCAAACTGCTGTAAAGATTGATGAAGCAGATAATGATTCTAACAAAAAATAGTCTTATAAGACCTTGATAGGACTTTCAGGACTTATTGAAATCTCATCTTAATAGGTGAGATTTTTTTTATGCGTGATAGCTGCACCCAATTATCTATAGAGGTGGAATATGTACGCTTTATCTCCGAAACGAAGTCGGAATGTTGTCGAAAAAGATGAATCAAAATTATAAAATCGAGGAAGTGGTTTTGGTTCAAATTCAATGTTTTTTGAAAAGAAAAAAAGAGAAAAAAAAGAAAGCCATTCTTTCAGGATTGGGCGTTTTAAAGGCAAGGTTTTCGAGCAAAATACTACCCGAATGGGTGGAGATTTTGTGAGAAACCCGAAGGGCTTGACCTTGACGTAAAACGACCACTAACTAACTTTGCTATCTTTTTTGTGAATTTTGGTGTGTCTATTTCGGAAAGAACGCACTGGGGCAATATGCGCAGGTGAAGAAAAGCAATCCAATATCAAAATAAGGTGGCGAGGGGTTGTAGCTTAACATCCTTTTAGGGTGTTGTGCTACACCGAGCCAATTGGTGTGGGCTAATGAGCTATCAAGCAGCACAAAAGTGAGGGGTTACGGAACACGTTAGTGTGTATTACCGAACGATGTGATGCGACTAGCGGTTTAGCGCAATACACCAATGAACCTTACTTAAAACTTTTGCTTTTTCTGAACCTGTAACCGCTTTCTTGGGTGGTGGGGTGCGTGGAATAATTAGAAATTATGAATGATGAATTATTGGAAATGCGTTGTGGTAAATGGAATAGCGTTCGGCACTTATGATACACATCTATTCATTATCACTTTTTTGCTTGATCAAAAAAGTAATCAAAAAAATCAAGACTTAGATTTTCGTCGGTCAATCATCATCTCTCGCCACTAAAATGCTCGATCATTCGCTATCGCTCAGCGATCATTTTTACGTTTCACTCAATGTATTGACACTCGTCTGCTAATCGAAATGCCATTTATTTAGCCTTGTTTTTTTGGTGGGTTTGAATGATGGTTATTGTAAAGAGATGAAGTTGCGCATTATTGGAGTAAATTATACACGAAGCTTCTCCTCTTAATCTCAAATGCCTAACGAGCATTTTTGTGTGTAACGAAAAGCCGTTCAAAAATGGGCTTGACTGAAAGGAAAGCTTATTTTAGGCTTGGTTTTGCGGAGTTGGGTGAATGGAACGCTTCGCTTAGTAATTGGTGATTAGTAAATCGTAATTAGTTATTACTGGGCTTGAAAAATGTATGGATAGTGAAATGAGCCTAACGGAGTAAATCGTTGCGCAAAAATGATTGTGGCAATACTGCTACTTCAACAAGGGCAAAAAACGACATGAGATACTCTCTGCTTCGGACAGGTAAAGGAAGGGGCTATTTTACATAATATGATTATAGTGGGCTTGTCCCCGAAGCCCGCTAGGCGACTATAATGCCACGTTATGTAAACATAGCTTTGGTAGGGCGGCTGGGTTCGAGTTGTGAGTTTTGAGTGATGAGTTTTGAGTTTTTTTGCTTTTGTTGGCGATTATAGTGATTAGTAGTTAGTAAATAGTAAATAGTAAATAGTGATTAGTAATTATTGGGTATGATTATAAAACTTATTATTCATGGGTTTTATTATTCATTTTCACCTCTTATTTCTCGATACAATTTTCTTTTGCTAAAGCAACGAAAATCACTCGAAATGACAAAAAAAGCCCCAACTGAATTATTATTGAGTTGGGGAGTTTATTATGTAAGAAGCAAAACTGGAATGGAACCGCAGTTGCTTTTTTGTTGTTGCCCTATACACTTACAAACTTTGCAAATAGGCGTGTACGTTCTACTGATTATCAATAACTACCTGATGTATAATTTTGTTGTGTAAACTTTTAAGCTAATGTCGTCTCTAATTTGTGCTTTATTTTTTGCCAATTAGGAAGGAAGTCTGTTAATAGGTTATAAAATTCCTTTGAGTGATTCGGGTGAATTAAATGACATAATTCGTGAAGAATAACATACTCAATACAAATTTTACTTGCTTTAATTAGTTCTGTGTTCAATAAAATATTTCCATTTGTTGTGCAACTTCCCCAACGTTTTTTTAAAAATTTGTGACTTAATGAAATTTCATATTCTTTAAACCTTGGGAACTCTTCTAATAATTTTTGTAATAATTCCGAGAAAACAACATCAGCTTTTGATTTATAGAATTTTGTAATAATTGGTTCTACATCCTCTTTTGTTGTCTCAATATGCATCAATCCTTTAGCTAATGAAATTGTACTGTAACCTTTCTCTTTTTTAGTTATTTTCAATTTATATTGACGACCTAAATATCGATGCGTTTCTCCAGGTATGTAAATTTTATCAGACGTAAATGGCCTATATAATTCAAATGCTTTTTGTTGTTGAATGACCCATTTTGATTTAGGTTTCACCTTCTCTAAGATAATGTCTAAAGGAGTATTTAAAGGAGCTGTAATTTGCACATTACCTTCTGGAAACACTCTTAAATCTAATGTCTTTCTATTTGAATATAAAACCTCTGCTTCAATAGTCTTACTCCCATATCTATATTCAATCTTATCCATTAATCCATCTGTTTTTTTGCAATTTTAATTACTTCTTCTATAAATGCATCAATTATATCAAAAGGAATGTTTTGCTCTAATTGTAAAGAAATACCATAGAAATAATCGTCTAATTCATTCCAAATTTTCTTTTCTAAATCAGCATTTGATTTCCAATCTACAATTGGTTTGTCACCCTCTAAAACAACCCCTTCAATTAAAGATCTTACCTCTAAAGCAATATCCGCATTTTGATTATTATCTTTTAAATGCTCTGATAATTTATCATTTATGAAATTATAAAATGCAATCGCAATCTTATTATCTACAATACTTTTCGGTACATTGTCTTGCTTACCATTAATAAACGTATTTTCAATATCCTTGATTCTGTTTAAGTATTCAGCCTCATTAATTCTACTTTGCTTGTATTCTTGAATGGTTTGCTTAATTAAATCTGACAACTTAGTATAGAAAATAGGATCTTCTTGCATTTTAATGCTAATCCCTTTTGATGTACGCGAAGCAATATGATCTGCTTTAGCTGCACTACCAATTAACTTTTCTACTTCATCATCACGTTGTTGTTTATTAAAAATATCTATAGGTTGGGTAATTTTTAATACTTCACCATCTGTAACAATGTGTTTATCAATTAATTTTTGAACTTGCTTTTCATATTCTTTATAATCAATATCATCAAAATATCTTCTCTTAACATCGATGCGCAATTGGATAAAGAACTTGCTTTCTTTTTTGTATTTTTCAATGATTTCATCATTTTTACTATCATTGAACTGTACGGTAGACATCGCTAAATTAAACAAACGAAGAAACTTAGATAATTTTTCGTAAAATGTATGGCGCATTTCTTCATCACCTAATAAAACAGCATAAGCTTCTGTATCAAACTTATTCTTTACTGTTTTAAAAACATCCCATAATTCTGAATATGCTTGAGGCAATTGATTTATTAATTCGTTTACATTGGTAACAGAACCTTTTACGTCTTCTTTATCTAACTCATTATCCCCAGAATAATCTTCGATAGCTTTGTCTAAATTTTCTAAGTTTCCGTAATAGTCGATGATTAACCCATAATCTTTTCCTTCGTGTACACGATTAACCCTTGCTATCGCTTGCAATAAGGTATGATCTTTTAAATTACGTGTTAAGTACAATACACGATTTATAGGCGCATCAAACCCTGTTAATAATTTATCAACCACAATGATAATTTCGGGATGTTCTTGTTTTTTGAATGATTTGATGATATTTTCTTCATAATCTTTATGATTACCGTACTTATCAATCATTGCTTTATAAAACTTCTGCACTACGTCTTCGTTTTCAACATAAGCATCGTCATTATCTTTGCGGCTATCAGGAGCTGAGATTACAACTTCTGAAGTTACTTTACCAATCTCCTTTAAATAATTATGGTACATAATGGCGGTGGTTTTATTTGGAGCTACTAACTGTGCTTTAAAACCAGTACCTTGTATGAATTCAGTAAAATGATCTGAAATATCCCAAGCTCGATCATAAATTACTTGATCAGATTTATTAATCGTGTTTTTAGAACTGAATTTTCTTTTTAAACTTGCTTTACCATATTTGGTTAAAGGTTCAGAAACTTTTTCAAAATAATTATCTAAAGGCTTTTCGTTTACAGTGATGTCGTTGTGACGCCCTTCATAAAACAAAGGCAATACCGCTCCATCTTCAACTGCATCTTTAATGGTGTACTCATCGATAACGCCTCCGAATTTTTTAGCTGTATCCTTTTCAGACTTCATCAAAGGAGTTCCTGTAAACGCAATAAAACAAGCATTAGGAAACGTTTTTTGCATTTTTACGTTGAAGGTACCGTATTGACTACGATGCCCCTCATCAATCAATACAAATATTTCAGAAGAAGTAAAACCTTCAGGTGCTTTTGCAACTGCTGCTTTAAACTTGTTTATGATGGTTGTAATTACAGCATCAGATGAACTGTTTAACAAATCGATTAAATGTTTACCCGTAGAAGCTTCGACTACATCAATTTTACATTTTTTAAACGTATCTGTAATTTGATCGTTTAGGTCGATACGGTCTGTAACTAAAACAATTTTAGGATTTTTAATGTTTTTATTTAAAGCAATCATTTGAGCAAGCATCGCCATAGTCAATGATTTTCCACTACCTTGCGTATGCCAAATAACACCTCCACGACGCTTACCATCAGTACCTACTTTTTCAATTCTTTTGATCGTTTTTTTGATACCGAAATACTGTTGGTAACGTGCTATTTTTTTAATACCATCATCGTATAAAATATACTGATACATTAATTCTAAGAAACGTTCAGGACGACAAATTGAATAGATCATTTTGTCTTGTTCTGTAAGCATTACAACATCTTTTTCTAATTCATTAAAACGTTTAAAAGTAGCTGCATATCTTGTTTTAAATATTTCAGTACGCTCATCATTAGGTAATGTAGCTTGCTTTATATTATTTAACTCTTGAAGAAATTCTTGTTCCGTATATTTTTTAGTAAATTTTTCAATCCAAACGTTCCAGAATTCTTTTGGCGTACCTGTAGTTGCGTATTTAGCTTCATTAACAGCTAATCCCATCACTAAATTAGAGTACACATACAAATCACGAATGCCATCCTCTTTTTGATTTCTTAAATTCTGAGAAATCGCTTCATCAATAGGAGATTTTATTGCATTGGATTTACATTCAATGATACCTAAAGGCAATCCGTTGACAAACAAAACAATATCTGGTCTATACGTGTCTGAACGATTGGAACGCGTTACTGCAAACTCTTCTGAAACATGAAAAATGTTGTTTTCAGGTTTTTCCCAATCGATATATTTAAATGAAAAACTCTTGCGATCACCATTAATGGTTTGCTCAAAAGATTTACCTAACGTTATTAAGTCATAAAAATGTTGATTGGCATTAATATATCCTAAATGAATGGGTAAATCTTTTACCTCATTTATAGCCAAGTTTATATTTGCATCAGAAAATGGATGTTTTTCGCCTTTATAATTAATACTATTGATCTTAGCTAATTGCTCTTTAAGAATCGGAGTTAATAACACATTGCTGGTACGGTTATCTCTTAAAACTAAAGCTTGTTCTGGTGAAATATATTTGTACCCCAGCTTCATCAATAATTGAATGGCTGGGATTTGACTGATGTGATCTTCTTGGTATGATGGTGTCATAATTACACTTCGTTTCGTTAAAAAATCATTAAGACTATTACACTTAAAATCACACCTATTAAAGTAATAAAACACCCTAGTTTAAACAGTTGATACTTATAAGAAGTAATAATTGAATTGTAGATAATTTGTGAACTTAATTCTTTTTCAAAATCATTAAATTGATAATCTGTAGTTGATATCTTCTGTAAAAATTTCTCTTCAAAATCAGCTACATTGAAATCCTTTAAATATCCATAAAAATGAATGTTTTCATTTATAATTTCCTTATCTATAATATTAGAAATAAAAGTTATTGGAGTTTTGAAAAATTGATTTCTTTCAATTTTTCCAATTAAAGGAGAAACTGAAAACAATGCTATTATAAATGAAATAAAATTAGCCCCAAATGACAGATAAAATACCCATTTATTCAGATCACAATCTTTTGCTGAAAACAATTGTATTAAACCGATACTAAGAGCTAAATTCAATGTTAATAATCCTATATTTTTAGCTTCAGCAAATTTTAACCAATCATTTACATTGGCAAATATTTTGTATAATCTTTCTTCCATATTTTTTTGTGATTCTTCCATAATGTGTTAATCTATTTTCCAAATTAATGATGCACCGTAAACATCATAGTTTACATTTTTAATTTTATAATCTACTTTTTTCCACCAATTATTTGTAATATCTTTTCCATTTAGATTTACTTTTTTGTATTCTTTGTACACTTTATCACTGATTAATATTGCAGGAATATTCTTCTGAATTTTTTCTTTTTTGTAAGACAAAACCGTTTCGAAAAATCCTAATTTAAGACTGCCATTGTCAGAACTTTGTATATCATTTAAAAATTCATCTGGAGTTAACCTTTTTGTATGTACTGTTGGAGTATTGGGTAAACCTAAATCTTTTAAGTTCCACATTGGATAAAGTGTTTTATATTTTACATTAAAATAGACTTCTTCTATTTGTTTATTAGCTGCATCAGTTAAACGTGAAGCTAAATTAGCAGGTTTACCAGACCAGACTAATCCACGATGTTCTATACTGTCTGTTCCATTTTTTTGAATACCTACTTTTAGCACACGCATCTCTCCATAATCAATTCCAATTCCGCATTTAAATTCAACTTGTGAAAATATATTAGTTATAATTTTAGCACTATGATTAATAGAAATTGCACAATTAATTGCATTAATGAAACAATTATCAACCTCAAATACTACCATTACACGATCACCAATAATATTTCTGATGTGTCCATTATATTTTTTAGCTGATTTAATTACACTCTTGGTAAAAGCAGTGTATAATTTAGCCATCGTTTTCTGTTTATGAGCTTCTGTTAAACCTACAGAATTCCTTATGTCAACAAATAAAACACAGGTCTCTAATATTTTTCCCTTTTTTATTTGATTTTTTCCAAAAGTTAATCCAGAATCACTTCGATTAGGGACTAATTTTGTTGAATTATATTCAAAATCTGTATCTATGATATCCGCAACGTCTGTATGTATTTCTTGAAAAAATGATTTTATATTACTCATTGTCTATAAATAATCTGGAATTTTTATATTTTTTATGCTCATGAAATCAACCCCCTGCAACTTGTTTATATTTTGCTGGCCAAATATTATATCAGTAACATCCCAAATGCATTTTTCCCACCCAAGCCCATCATAACTAGATTCAGAAAAAAAATTAATAGCATTTGGAACTGATACACTTTCTAATCTATATAATTCAGTGATAGGTTGCCCAATCATTGTGTATTCTCCATAATCTTCTCCAGGAACTTTATAATATGTAATTTCACCTTTGTGTATTGCTACTTTTCCATTTTTATTAGAATTATGAAACTCTTTTATAACATCTTCTGCGCAACGTTCTGCCTGATAAACATTTTCTGGACTTTCAACTTCTAAAAATGGCTTTCCAAAAACACAAATAATACCATCACCCATTAGTTTTTCAATCTCACCACCATATTTATATATTATAGGTATTATTCTTTTATAATAATCATCTAAATAATCTTTTATTTGAGTATTGGACCAATTTATTATAGTTTTCGAAAAAGATGTAATATCTATAAAAAGTAAAACAACATCTTCATTTTTGCCTTCATCAAAATATTTAATTAACTCAGGCTTTTGAGGGTTTAAATTTTCGGTTAAAAATGAAAAAAATTTTACTTTTTCATTAATATCCTCATTTAATCCTCCATTATTAAATGCTTTTAAAAGAACTTCTTTTGCTTCATTTTGTTTTAAATATTCTAGAATATTTTTATCCTTAAATTCTAATTCATAAAACTTTTCTTTTAATTCATAAACTTGTTTTAGATTCGGCATATATATATATTATTTAGTGTTTTTTTTTAAATTTCCTCTTATTCATTTGGTTAATTATTGCATAATTCTTTTGTATTGAAAACGTTTACCGAATTCTTTTTGCATTTTATCTGCAAGAAAATCGCATAATTTAACACGGTTTTTTGGTGCTTTATTATTACTGAAAAATACGTGCAATAGGATAATATTTAACTCAGGATTCTCTTCTAAAAATGGATAAAGTTTTAAGACATTTGTATTGGGATGTTTTTGTGTGTTTTCGCACTCTAATAACACCCAATTATTATCGTCTATAATTGCATAGTCGTCTACATCACCCCAACCATTTAATGACAATTCTGTATGTTGGAATTTTATATTTAATTCTTCTCCAATCGAATCAGCTATTTCTTTATTCTGTTGGTTAGTTGCTTTCATCGTCTTCTTTCTTTTTTTTACGATCTATTGTATCAAAAATGTAAACTATTTGTACTGGAATGCGCATTGCTTTCAATGAATTTACTGTTCTTAACAAGCTTATTCTTGAAAAAAGTGGTAATCCTTTTGTTTTTAAACCCTGTTTTTTCGTTATAATCCCGTACGTTACTTTGAAAGCACCACTATTAATTAAGTCGCTCATTTCTGGTTTACCCTCAGTTAAAGTCTTTAATTTTGCTTGAGAATCTTCATTTACTCTTAATAATTCAGCAGAATTAATTCCTTGATTAAATAAATGACTTAAACTTGCTGAACGTGTCGATATTTTAATATGTGCAAATTCTAAATAATCGTCATTTAAGTATATTAAATCACAAGGTTCTATTGCTGTTTGTCCATCAGGAGTAATACTCTCTTTATCTAAACAAATTACTTCAGTGCGAGCATCTTTTACAGAATTATTATAATCATCTTCTCTTTTATGTTCACATTGATGTAATAATTCGTGACTCTCTACAAATAACGGATCTAATTCATCTGATAATTTTTGAACAAAATCTCTATTTATATAATACCATTCTCCTTCGCAGAAATGATACATATTATTATTATATTCACAATCGAATAAAAGACTTTTAAAAATTTGATACTCTTTTATAGAATTATTATTTGCATCTAAAATTTTTAATCTATGAGACTTGAATTTATCAATTGATTCAATTGATTCAACTTCTTTTTCTGCAAGATAATCTCTATACCCTTTAATAAACACATCTGTAAACTCTAAACTTGATGCTCCTTCACCTGAGTATTTAATATAATATTCCGTTTCATAATCAAAAATTTCTGGAATAGCTAAAACTAATTCCATTGGAGCTGGATCTTGATTAAATGCTTCAACTAATTTATCGTTTAGTTCTAATAATAAATCAGGATCTGATATTGGAACAATATTTTGTATCTCAGGAAAACTTGTTTTATAATCATCTCTTTTGTAAATACCTACAAGACTATTACACAAATTAGCAATATTAGCTGCTGGTAAATTTGAAGATACTTTAAGACTACTTCCTCCAGTAATATTTTTAAATAAACTCGCATATTCAGTCTTAACAGATCCTGTCATTTTTTTCAGGATTATTTCATCTGTTCTAAAATCAAAAAAGTTTAAACCAGAAGCTGTAGGGCTTTGAATACGTTGCCTTTTCGCATTTTCAGGCGATAGAATATCTGTAGATTTAATCTTTAATGGGTCTAATGCATTCAATGTTGTACGAATACCGAAGTCGTGAACAAAAGCTTCGTCTTTTAATTGATGATATGTTGATCCAAATGTTAAAGCTATCCAGTTTGTGTCATTAATTTTCAAAAAGACTAATGCTCCTTTATGTGATTGTTGTAAATCAATATTTACACCCCAATAGTCTTTCCACCAAGGAGATGTTGAAGGATTGTTTAAAATGTACATTACTGTATCTACGGGCAAATTTGCATTATTCTCGCTAATTCTTTGTAAATGATGACCTTCTTTTAAGGAATTTGTTGAATTGTACCCGTCTTTTAATAAGTAAATTGAAAAAGATCTACTTTTTGCCATAAGTTTTAGTTAATTATAATATTCGTGTTAATTCATTTAGTGTTATACTGTTCTCACTTTACCGGTTAATAATTGCTGCATTAAGCCTTTCTTTTGAAGTTTTAATGCCTCTAATTTTTGTTGGTATTGTTTAACTTCTTGGTTTGCAGTGTTTAGGATTTCTGCAATGGCATTTTGTTCTTCTATAGACGGTAAACTGATTTTTATTTTAGAAAATAATTCATACCATAAATAGATTCTTACACCTCCTTCTCCTAAAGCATTAATTCTACTATTTACATATTCTGTTTGCAAATATTGTAACAGATAAAAATCTAAAACATCTTCTGTTGTTTTAAAGCAAACATATAAAGAGCTGATTACTCCAATTTCATCTTCAAAATATGCTAATGAACCAACATTAATTCTTGCAGGATTATAAGCAAATTCATTTTTCTTTATTACTTTATAATTAGACAAATCTTCACCAGCGACTTTACCTTCAAAATGATCTGATTGTAAAACAAAACCTTTGGAATTTGTTACAGAATAGACTTCTGCATTAATCAAATCTTTATTTCTACGAGATATTTTTTTAGTTATTTCTCCAAAATTTGTATTCCTCCATTCATTCTCAAACCCTTTCACTCGCTTTTTACCCGTCAACAACGAAAACGCCAATGCCTTATTTCTATCTTGTAGTTTTTTGATGATGGCATCGGTAACTTGAATGGCTTTGTCCCATGTCGATAATACCTCGGCAATTTTTTGTTGCTCTGGTAGTGGGGGAAGTGGGATTTGGATACTTTCAAATTCACTTTTATTAATTAAAGGTACAGCTTGTTCTCCTGCTAACAATTTAATTTTTGGAGCATTAATTTCTAATTGATAATAAATATATTCATTATCATTTTCATTAGTTGGTACTATTGCGTTAATCTGTTGATTTGAAGTCAGCTCTTTTGTTGCAATTCCAATCTTTCCAATTGTTGAACCAATACAAGTAAATAATACAGATTTTGCAGGAAATTTTCTTGAAATTGCAAAACCGATTGATGATAATTTCTTATTTGTATTCGTAATATATTTATTTGTACCTAAATCAGCTGGACTCACAAACAAATATTCTTCACCGTAATTTTTGAGATTATTGGTTGGAGGTGTACTTCCTGTATAAACTTTACCCGCTTCCCTTAACCTTTTCACTTCCCACTCTGTAGGGATAGGACCAATGGGTGTATTTTTATATTGTGTTGTTTTTGTCATTGTTGTAATATTTTTATGCTAGGTCATCATCTGTAATCGTAAACACAGACTTTATTGCATGTAATGCGTCTTCGCTTTTAGCGCCTTTCATCCCCATTGCTTTAAACACATCGGGTGTAGGTAAATCCTCTTTTATCATTATAAGGAAATCTATCATCAGCTCTTTGATGGGTTGAGGCAATTCAAAACGCTCTTCTCCAGTAAATAGCAAAGCTAATTTGAGGCAATCGTTTTTATGCTTTTTTAGATGTTTGCTGTCTTCTTTGCTTCCATTAGCAATACGCCCCGTAATGTCTAAATATGCTTTTGCCTTTAAAGCAATTAAGGCTTCTGTATTGGCACGATGTACATCTGCCACGACCACACTATGCTCTCTAATAAATTGGTAGAAGGTATCGTCTAATAAAATGGCAGATAAGCTACTTAAATCANNAATAGGCGTTAAGTGCATCTCAGGATCTAAATCAATCAAATCTGGTTTACGCGAAAACAATTCTATCTGCTGTGGAAAATCTTCGTTTTCCGGATCCATAAATCGATAGTATTGGCGTTCGTCGCTGCTTATTTCTTTACGGTTGTAATTGCCCTCTTTTATAAATTGCCAAAATGTTTTTACGAATTCCGCATTTAACGCTTCTACCACCAAAATGATGTCAATATCTTTTGTGGCACGAGCTACTAATCCTTCATCCTCTATAATCATATCGCAAGCAGTACCACCGATAATGATATAATTATCTGGAAACGCAGCAAAATATGCTTTAAATTGTTCTATGCCTTTTACCATATAAATCGATTGATTAAGTGTTCTAATTCCATTTGCACACGTTCGTCTTGATCGTCTTTATAGGTTAAGAATAAAGAGATTGGATCGACCTTGTCGTATGCTGATTGACTGATTCTGTTGATGAAATTTGGATCGTATTTCCATATTTGGAATAGATACTCTCCTCCAAATTCATTGAATGTATTTGGGTTGTTATTCTTCTTAATTAAGTTAAATGTTTGATTATCTATAGCAAAAGCCATTTGATCGCTTGGATTTATATTGGTGTACTCCGTTAAGGCAGTATCTCCTGCTTTTAATAATGGTAAATTCCAATTAAAATTATCCGCTACAAAATACGCTTTAGCAATGGGATTGATAAAAATGTTGTTTTGTAGCCCTTTTTCCCACAATGTTTTTCTTTCGAATTTGAATTGGAACATTTTATAACGACCACGCTGTACGATTTCTATTAATTCTAATTCGGCTAAATTTTCGACTGCACGCGAAACGTTGATGGTATTTACCTGAAATTGATTTGCAATTTCTTTTAATGGAATATTTTCGATTGTATATTGATTATTAGTATTCAGCAAATGTGCAATGACTAATACCTGAGCAAACGGTTGCAAGGTTTGTGCAGTACGTCCTTTTGTTTGGTATCTGTATTCTGTAAAATCGATGAATACGTATGGTATATACAATTGCTTAAACGGTACGATAAATGCTCGTTTTTTTTCGATTAATCGTTTACGATTATAGGCTTCCATTTCGTCCACACAAAGAATAATGGGTTGATTAATTCTTTCTTCAATATTTGCTAGTTGCGTGTCGATGGCTGCAATTGTAAACTCATCATCCGTTTCTGCATAGGCAATGACGAATTTTTTATTTAACATCAACAACTCGTACCATCCATAAGCATTACGCAAATAGATGGGTAATTGATTAAGGACATCCTTGCTTAAAGGGCTTACCTCGCAATGAATTCCTATCGTTTCGTTGATGTAATTTTTTAGCTGAATCATAATACTAACATTAAAATTGCACGATAACAAATATAATGTTATTATGCAGAAAAAGTGTTATTAAATTAAAAATCAATAATTTTATTCCAATCCTTTATTCCTGAAGCCTTATCCAATTGATTGGTAAGTAAGCTCGTGTTCCTTATATTTATCATCTCATTGGCTGTATGTGTATGACCATAAATCCAATACAGTGGTTGGTATTTTATAATCAACTCCTCTAACGAAGATCCATAAACCGAACTGATATTTTCTTGTTCCGGAATAGATAACATTATAGGGCAATGATGTGTTACTACGATAGTTTTGCTGGGATTTGCAGTTTGAAATTTATGCTCCAAAAAACTCAATGCATCGATATGAAATGCATTGTAATCTAAGGCATCTATATAATCCTCTTGGTATTTAATGTATTTAAAATCGTTGATGTGATATTGTAAAAACCATCTTTTGTTTAGGTCTACATTAGACCATAAAGTAGAGCAAATCAATTCATAATCCTCTAGCAACACCGATTGGTTATTGATTAAAAATACATTTTCTCGAATGGGAATATTACAGGATTGATATGATTGGTAATCTGAGCCATAAAATTCATGATTTCCAGGAATCCAAAAAACTTTAGTAAACGCCTGACTGATATGATCTAGGAAAAAATTAATTTGATCGATCTGGTTTATTGGTATAATATCACCCGCAAGAACCAAATAATCCGCACAAGGTTGAATAGGATATTTTTCAAAAAACATCCTGTTGTTATGTGATTCTAAATGAAGATCTGAAATGTATTGTATTTTCATTATTTTTTTGAATTACCGTGTTCTACACCACCACCATGCCATTCGCCAGTTACTAACCAAATAGTTGTTTTTTGGTTTAAGTAGCTNNTTTAAAAACGCTTGCATTTTAGCTTCTGTTTCAGCTAGACTGCTTTTAAGCTGGTTGATGTCGTTGTTCACTTCTTTGATGTCTACTTCGGCTTCTTCTTCAAATGTATCGATGTAACGAGGAATATTTAAATTGAACTCGTTTGATTTAATATCTTCAAAGGTTGCACGGTAAGAGAATTTATCGGTAAGTACTTCTCCATTTTCTGTTTCTAAAGCAGGTAAAGCTTTGAATTTTTTAAATTCATCAACTATCTTTTGGATGTGTTTTTCACTTAATTTATTTTGATTTTTACCAGAATCGTACTCTGCACTTGCATCTATAAACAACACATTGGTATTAGAACCTTTAGCTTTATTGAAAATAAGAATAGCCGCAGGAATACCTGTACCAAAGAACAAGTTAGCAGGTAAACCAATTACAGCTTCTAACATGTTTTCTTCAATTAACTTTTGACGGATTTTACCTTCGCTACTTCCTCTAAATAATACACCATGCGGAACAATAACACCAACTTTTCCAGAATCTTGATAAGTTGTTTCTATCATGTGAGAAATGAACGCATAATCTCCTTTAGATTTTGGAGGAACCCCACGATGGAAGCGTTTGTATGTATCTGCATCGGCGTTTTCTGCTCCCCATTTGTCTAGTGAAAACGGTGGATTAGCCACTACAATATCGAATTTCATTAAACTATCTTCCTCTTTTAATTGTGGATTGTTTAATGTATCACCCCATTCTATTACTGCATTATCTTCTTCGTGCAAGAACATATTCATACGAGAAAGTGCCCAAGTAGAACCGTTGTTCTCCTGACCATATAAGGCATAATTTTTCCCTTCGATTTCTTTGGCAACTTTAATCAATAAAGAACCCGAACCACAAGCCGGATCACAAATACGATTACCTGGTTGTGGATCAACTAATTTAGCTAATAAGGTACTTACCTCTGATGGAGTATAGAATTCACCAGCTTTCTTACCTGCTTCACCTGCAAATAAGGAAATTAAATATTCATAGCTATCACCAATAACATCATTATTTTCTAAATGAGAAGGTTGTAAGTTAAGCTCATTCAAATCTGTAAGCAGATTTTTTAGAATTTGATTGCGTTGTTTTGTAGGACCAAAAGCAGTTTCTGAATTGAACGATATGCTACGGAATACCATAGCTAATTTTGAACGGTTTTCATCTTCTAATTTAGTTAACGCAATATCTATTAACTCTCCAATGTTATTTTCATTACGATTCTCAAAAAGATAATCGAAAGAACTTTCTTCAGGTAATACAAAACGTTCACGTTTTAATTGACGCTTAACCATCTCTTCGTTTCCGTCGTATTTAGCTCTTAAATCGTTTGCTTTTTCATTCCAAACGTCAGATAAATATTTTACGAATAACAATGTTAAGATGTAATCCTTATATGAACCACTTCCCATGACCGGGCGTAATGAATCACATGCTTTCCATACTACTTTATTGATCTCTTGTTGCGTTAATTTTGATGCCATATTTTTATTTTGTTATTTCGTTAATTAATTGGTTAAATCTTACTTGCTTTTTTTCTTTTAGTTGTTCTAATAATTGTATTTCTTTATTATGGAGATCATACATTTCTACAATTTTATGTTGTACTTGTAATGATGGAAGATTAATTTCGAAATCTGCTAATTCGCTTTTACGAATAGAAGGAATAGAACTACCAGCTCCGATACTGTTAAAGTAGTTATGACTTTTAGAATGATTAAGAATACAGGCTAAATAATCTGGTAAAAGTGCCTCTCGATTCGTTTTTATTATATAGAAAATAGATGATGCTACAGCCTCACCAATTTCTTGTTTATATGTATATGCAAAAAATCGCATCCCCTTACCTACAAAAAGAACATCTCCATCTTTTAAGAGTACATCATCTTTGTTTTCATTCAATTCAATATATTTATCTACGTTATTCAAATAACTTCCATTCTCGTTAAAATTACGCGCTTGTAGATAAATAATTCCTTGACTTTCAATTTTACTCGTATGAAAACCAAAAGTAAATGAAGCAACATCTCTTAATTTTACCTTTTCATAATTTTTCATTGTAGAATGTTTCAAATTTCACTTCAACAAAGGTTGTATAAAAAAATATATCCTGCAAATTATTTGTTAAATATTTTTTGTAGAGTTTTTCAATTTTACAAAAGTAACCAAAGTAACCAAATTTCGGCAAAAACATTTTTTTGTTTTTTTAAGTTTTGAATAAACTGTTTCAAACGAAGAATAGAATGCAAAAAGGAGAACCAATGGTTCTCCTTTTCTTTGATTTTAGCTTATGTTACTAGTTTTTGTTTTGAGTGATTTTACAATTTTTCTTTTGGTCAAATTTGGTTACTTTCCTTACTTGGTGTTATTCGGTGTAGACTTAAGAAATAATGTGAAAAATTTAAGTATTTTATGACTTTAGAAAGTAAGGAAAAGTAAGGGGATTTTTGCACCTAGTATTGAGATTTTAGATGTTAGATTTTAGACTTGTTTTATTATATTCATTTTATTCATAGGTTTATTATTTTATACCCGTAGTGCATTATAAAAAAGGTTACTCATAATACGAAAATTTCGTATATTGTATTGACTACCAATCTAATACATTATGAATAACCTAGATGCAATTTACGATTTTATTTTAAAGGAATTAAGAAATTAACCATCAAAGAAAATTTTTATTTCAAACCAATTAAACCAAAATTATCTGATTTAGAACTCATTGCAATAAATATTTCTGCAGAATATTTATCGATAGATTCAGAATATCAGTTGTTTAGATACCTCTCTAATTCAAAACTAAAGGGAATGATTGAGAGAAGTGTGTTTAATCGCAGAAAAAGAAAGCTTTTCTTACACTTGGAAAATATAAGAAAACTTATGGTTGCTAAATTTAATGAGATGGAAACCACTTATATTGTAGATTCGATGCCTTTAGAAATCTGCAAAAACGCAAGAGCGAACCGCTCTAAAATTTGTAAGGAAAATGAATTTTCGTTTCCCAGCAAAGGGTATTGCGCTTCTCAATCGAGTTATTATTATGGTTACAAATTACATGCAGTTTGTTCTGTTTCCGGAGTTTTCCAAAGTTTTGATATTTCTACAGCAAGCATTCATGATATTCATTTTTTGCAAGATATCAAGCATCAAATGAACAATTGTACGTTGATTGGAGACAGGGGTTATTTATCCACCCAAGTGCAAACAGATTTGTTCAATTATGCGAATATAAAGCTGGATACACCCATGAGAAACAACCAAAAAAATTATCAAAAACAAAAATATATTTTCAGAAAATCCAGAAAAAGAATTGAGACTTTATTCTCTCAACTTTGCGACCAATTTAAAATCAGAAACAATTACGCAAAATCTTTTAACGGTTTTAAAACAATGGTATTGAGCAAAATAACAGCATTAACTTTCATTCAGTTTGTAAATGTTTTCGTCTTCAAGAGAAGTTTGAATAAGTTAAAAATTAATTTGTGCTAAATGCACAACAGGTAATAATTTTAATTAAAAAATTAAATGATGGTTTAGTTTTTGATTTTAAGTAAATAATTATTAAAATAAATCTTTTTGTTATGAGTTTCATCGACAATGTAAAATTAACAGCAGAGCTTATTAAAGCAAATTTTTCAGAAGGTATTGATGATGGATATGATCATTCCACAACTTCTGCAGGTAGAAAAGGATTACGATCAGGTCGGGTTTCTGAACTGACTGCAATGGCAGATTTGAAGCCCGGCGGCGCTGATAATCTCCGAAAAATTATGGAGATTGCAAATGGTAATTTGAAAGGTGCTACAAAAGTTGGAACCTTACACGATTTACGAATTGTTCTTTTTGATAATGATACTAAGATTTTGTTCTGTACAGCTTATGATGGGGATTGGGATGCTTATATCGATGATTTTGCAACCAAAATTCCCCAATTGATGGATATTATTTTTGGAAATGTGGAAGGTTGGCCTGGAATTAAAGATCCAACAGTTAAAGATTTTATTCTTAGCAAACAGATTACTGCGACAGGTTGGTATGTGGGAGTACCACATCTTACTGTAAACGACATTAGACGTAACGATAAGATCATTACTGGCTTAAATAAAGCCATTGACGATTCTAATAAAATTGAAAAATAATTTTTAATAAATAAATTATGGCATTTGATTTTATAAAAAGAATTTTCAATCCGGACAAAGTTAATATAGAGTTGAAGGAAATTCAATCTTTAATTTTGAGAAGTAGGCCAATTCCTTATTTTGGAACAGTGGCATTATTAGAAATCACGGATAAAGAAAGTGCGAAAAAGATGTTGAAAGATTTGATTCCATTAATTGATTCTGCAGAGGAATGGAACAAAAACGAAGGAGCATCTGTATTTCTAACTTTTACATATAAAGGTTTAGAAAAAATTGGTGTACCAAAAGAAAGTTTAGATTCTTTTCCGGAATCTTTTAAAGAAGGAATGGCTAAAAGATCGTCTTATCTTTATGATATTGGCGTGAATGATCCCAAAAATTGGCAGAAAGAATTTAAAAATCCTAACATTCATATTGCTGCTGCAGTGATCTCCAATAATGAAGCCGATTGGAAAAGCAAATTGGAAGAATTTCGTACTAAAATTTCGGAAAACAATGGAGTTGAAGTTTTGGTGAGTGAAGATTTTGGTGCTACAGAAGAGGTGAAAAATGTTTTCGGTTTTCGCGATGGAATCAGTAATCCCGAAGTTGAAGGTAGTGGGATTGATGTACCTCAAGGTTTTGACCGCCCGATTGCAGCTGGCGAATTTATATTAGGTTATCCAGGAGAAGGTGATATTACAAAACCTTTTCCTCAGCCGGACATTTTAGGGAAGAATGGGTCTTTTATGATTTTTAGAAAATATCAAAGCCAGGTTGCAGAGTTTAACCAGTTCATTAAGGATAATAGTTCTTCTCCAGAAGAAGGCGAACTTTTGGCTGCGAAAATGGTAGGCAGATGGAGAAGCGGAGCTCCACTAGTTTTATCGCCAGAAAAAGATGATAAAGTGCTTGGAGAAAATCCTGAAAAAAATAATAATTTTTCATTTAAGAACGATGAGTTTGGAAAAAAATGTCCTTTCAGTTCTCACATCCGCAGGATGAATCCGCGAGATTCCAAAACTTTTGTCTTGGAAGATGAAAGGCTTCACCGCATTATACGTCGCAGCGTAACTTTTGGGGATATTGTTCCGCCGGAAGTGACAAAAAATGACGGTAAAGAACGCGGTCAATATTTTATGGGAATTAGCGCGAATGCAATGGGGACTTTGGAATTTTTGCAAAAACAATGGATTAATGATGGCAATTCACAAAATCTGGGTAGTGAAAAAGATCCTATGGTTGGTTTGCAAGATGAAAATAGTTTGTTCAGTATGCCTGCAGACCCGCTAATAAAAAGATACCGAGGTTTACAAACTTATAATATCGTGAAAGGTGGTGAATATTGCTTTATCCCAAGTCTTTCAGCTCTCAAATGGATCAGTGAATTAAATTAATACTTATAAAAATTTAATTATTTTTTTTTAAAAAAATCACTAACAAAAAAATCTAATTGCATGGAATACGTTAAATATGATTATAAATTGGAAGAAATTCCTGAAAATTTCGAAGAGTATATCAATAAAATTAATAAGGATATTGTAGATTATATTCGAAACACGCCGCAACTAAGCCGCGCTCATAATTATACAAGAGATGCGCACGCCAATGGCTATGCTGCATTAAAGGCAGAGGTGGAAATTCTGCCTAATTTGCCTGAAGAATTGGCTCAAGGTATTTATAAAAATGCAGGAAAACACGAAGCGGTGGTTCGTTTTTCAAACGGATCCTCTCGTGTGTTGCCTGATAAACTAAGTGGAAATGCGCAAGGTTTTGCACTTAAAATTTTTGGAATTGAAGGCGAAAAAGTTGCTCCTGGTGAAGAGTCATCACCAAATGTGGATTTCAACCTAATCAATAATCCGGTATTTTTTTGCAATACTGCGGAACATTATGTTTTCATCTCCAAACTGTTTCTTAAAATCACCGATTTTTTTGAAAAAGGTGCATTAGGAAAATTGGAATTTGCTTCAATCTGGGTTACAGAAAATAAAAAAGCTTTCCCAAATTTCGAAGCATTAAAAGAATTAGCCGCACTAAAAACTTTTGAAAAAATCCCATCAATTAATAGTTTTTTATACGAGTATTACAGTATGGGCGCAGTTCGTCACGGAGATTATATGGCAAAAGTAAGAATTGAACCTACTGACGAAACGAAAAACTTAATTATTGATAAGGATATTGATATTGACAGCGAAGATTGGCCTTACAGAAAAGCTATTATTAAAGAGATCGCAAAAAACGATCTTACATTCAATCTACAAATTCAATTATGTAACGATTTGAAAAAAATGCCAATTAATGATCTTACAGAAGAATGGTCTCAAGAACTATCGCCATTTCGCACGGTAGCTAAAATCAAAATATTTAAACAAGAAGTTCCTGAAGATGGTAATTTTAATGTGATGGACAATCTTTCGTTTACGCCGTTTAGAACTCTAGAAGAAAATCGTCCCATAGGTAATTTGCAAAGTACGAGAAGATCGGCCTATGTAACCTCTTCAACGACCCGTCACGAATTAAATAACAAAAAAAGAAAAGAGCCAAACAATTTGCAGGAGGCATTTGATGAGAAATTTTATCAGAAATAGTTTTTATATTTACACCCGTATTGCATTATAAAAAAGGTTACTCATAATACGAAAATTTCGTATATTGTATTGACTACCAACCTAATACATTATGAATAACCTAGATGCAATTTACGATTTTATTTTAAAGGAATTAAGAAAATTAACCATCAAAGAAAATTTTTATTTCAAACCAATTAAACCAAAATTATCTGATTTAGAACTTATTGCAATAAACATTTCTGCGGAATATTTATAAATAGATTCAGAATATCAGTTATTTAGATACCTCTCCAATTCAAAACTAAATGGAATGATTGAGAGAAGTGTTTTTAATCGCAGAAAAAGAAAGCTTTTCTTGCACTTGGAAAATATAAGAAAACTTATGGTTGCTAAATTTAATGAGATGGAAACCACTTTTATTGTAGATTCGATGCCTTTAGAAATCTGTAAAAACGCAAGAGCGAACCGCTCTAAAATTTGTAAGGAAAATGAATTTTCGTTTCCCAGCAAAGGTAGAAAATCCAGAAAAAGAATTGAGACTTTATTCTCTCAACTTTGCGACCAATTTAAAATCAGAAACAATTACGCAAAATCTTTTAACAGTTTTAAAACAAGGGTATTGAGCAAAATAACAGCATTAACTTTCATTCAGTTTGTAAATGTTTTTGTTTTCAATAGAAAAATGAATAGACTTAAAATTGAATTAATTTAATAGTGCACTACCGGTATATATTGTATTCATGAATACTATGGATTTGACTTGACACAAAAACGAATCGAAATATCATATATTCATTTTATTCATAGGTTTATTTTTTTATATATATTACCGGTAGTGCATTTGTATT